>CAVAHH010000094.1:0-7146 GCA_963588395.1 bacterium | reverse complement strand
CCCACGACCTCCGCCGTGACAGGGCGGCATTCTAACCAACTGAACCACCGGGCCAATGTCAGGTGTCTGACAGGTATATATATTATCACATCTTTAGCAGTTTGGCAAGTGTTTTTTCACTTTTTACAAAAATTTTTTTAAAGCCAGCTTGTCCACCTTACCACTTTCGTTATGTGGCAGCTGCTGCATGCAGATAAACTGCTTGGGCAGCTCGTAATCAGCCAGCGCTCCCCGCAAAAGCTTCACCAGCTCCTGCTTGCTAAATTCCTGCTCCGAGCCGATAAACGCCGTGAGGACATCGGCATCATCTACGTGCTGACACAGCACAGCTGCCTCCTCCACGCCTGCGATTGCCGTAAGCGCCTCCCGCACCCTCACTGTAGATACCTTGCGGCCGTTGACGCTGACGATATCATCCGTGCGTCCCAAAAAGTGCAGGCAGCCTGCTTCGTCCAGGCGTCCCTTGTCCTTAAGCGAAAACGGCAGGGTAATACCCTCTACATGATAGGGTGTATCGATAAAGATTTCCTCATTTTTTACGCTCACCTTGACGCCGGCAAAGGGCCTGCCAATGAGCGTGCGGTCATCGGTCATGTCCTGCGCCTTGACGTAGGTTATATAGTTCAGCTCGCTGGCGCCGTAGTACAGCGTAATATCCGCATTAGGATAGATAGCAAGCAGCCTTTGCGCCTCCGCCCTGCCCATGCTCTGCGAGCCGCTGATGATGCAACGCACGCGCGTATCTGCCGCACGCAAAAACTTGGGCAGCAAAAGCAGCTTGGAAGGAATAAGGTAAATCGCGTTCGCCGCGTACTGCTCCATCAGCTGCAGCCAGTAGCGCGGACGAAAGCGTTCTGTGACCACCAGCGTAGCACCTGCGGCCAGCACACCCATATAAATATTCAAATTCCCCGTAAAGGCCAGGCTGCCCTGGCAAAAGATCACAGTATCGCCATCCACGCCGAAAACGCGGTTTTGCTCGGCAAAAAAGCTGACCCAGCTGGCGTAACTGCGCCACAAAAGCTTGCTCTTGCCTGTACTGCCGCTGGTCATAACGCCCATGCAGGCAGCAGCAGGAATCTCCTTGCAGTCAAACTGCTGCGTTTTGCTTACCTCGGTGGCTATGATAGGCACTGTGCGCGTTCCGCTATAGGCCAAAAAGCTGATGAGCTGGCGCGCGATGCTATCCTCATGGATGAAAATGGCGCTGTCGCTAAAGCTGCACTGCGCACGCAGCCCGGCAGCCTCCTGCACCAGACGTGCATAGGTATATTCCTCGCCATCCTCCACCAGGGCGAGCTTGGCTTGGGGCTGTGATTGTATAAGCTGTAGGTAGTCCATAATTATCCTCCTACGTCCGTTATATTCTTTCTATTAGCAGTGCTGTGCCAACGCCGCCTGCTGCTGCCACGCTGGCAGCTCCCAAACATCCGCCCCTTTGGCGCAATGCTTCCAAAAGATGCAACGTGATGATGCCGCCGCTGGCGCCGTAGGGATGGCCGTAGGCCAAGGCACCGCCAAAGACGTTATATTTATCCACGCTCTGCGCAAAGGTGCGTGCAAACAGCACGTCGATCACAGCAAAGGCCTCATTCAGCTCAAAATCGTCAATATCCTGCTCGCTCAGGCCATTTTTAGCCAGCAACTTTTGCAGCACGGTGACGGCGGTCCGCGGGCTAACTAAGGGGTCTCCACCACAGGCCGCGCTGGCAATAACCCTCGCTTGAGCCTTAAGACCGTGCTCTGCCAGATATTTTGCCGAGCACAGCACCACGAAGGCTGCACCGTCGTTTATCAGACAGGAGTTGGCCGCCGTGATAAATTCACCGCCCTCCAGCACCTTAGGCAGCCTGTCCAGCAGCCGCTGGCTCATGCGGGGGCGGATGCCCTCGTCCTTAGTAGCACCGTATACAGGAGCAATTATCCCCTGCAAAAGTCCCTGCTCACGTGTCTGCGTCGCCAGCTTATGACTGCGCAGTACCCAGGCATCCAGCTCGGCCTTGGTTATCCCCTCGCGCTTGGCTGCCAGCTCCGCGCCCTCCAGCATTACGGTTTCACGGTGGATGCCGGGCATGAACTTGGCCACGCTGTAGTAGCTGTCGCCTGTATAGGCAGGGTTGTTGGGGTTATAGCCACGTCTGGGCTGGGTGGAACTGCTTTCAAAGCCGCCTGCAATGATTACATCGGCCTCACCACTGTTGATCTTGGCAGCTGCCACTGCGATGCTTTCCAGGCCGCTGCCGCATTGCACGTCCACGGTAAAGGCAGGCACTGCCTCGTCCACTCCTGCTTCCAACGCCATAAGGCGCGTGATGTTGCCACCCGCGCCTACACCGTTGCCGCCAATAATATAATCAGGCTGCTGCACCTGATATTTTTCCATAACCTGCTGCAGCACCGCCGCTCCCAAAAGCTCGGCCGGGATGTGACGGTACATGCCGTTAACCACGCCCACGTAGCTGCGCAGGCCGCCCAAAATATAAGCTTCCATATGTTCCCACTCCTATATTGCGAAAAAGAGCCATCGCAAAGGCTTGCGACAGCTCCCCTCAAAATTATTTGTTATTAAAAATGCGGTTGATCGGACCTGCAATAACAGCAGCTGCAAGGCATTTAACAATATCCAGAGGAATAAACGGCAGAGCGCCTGTCATAAGAGCCTTATCCCAGGCCATACCGGTAACAAGCTTCAGCTGAATAACGCCGGGTGCGTAAATCAAAGGAATGCCGATTATGCAGCCCAAAAGCGCATAACGCTTGAAGCTGTATTTTTCACCCTTAAAATAGGCCAAAAAGACCGCTGTAAGCAAAAAGCCGAACAGGTAGCCGCCGGTAGGACCAAACAGCTTGCCGGGGCCGGCACTGCCGCCTGTGAACACAGGCACACCTGCAAGACCCACCAAAAGATAAACTATCATCGTCATCAAGGCCTGCTTGGTATTGAGCACATAGCCTGTCAAATTTACAATCATCGTCTGCAGCGCGATCGGCGACATAGAAAAAGGCAGCGGAATGATAAGGTAGGCAGAAATGCAGTTCATTGCCACCATTAGCGCCATCTTGGTCATCTCCGAGGTTTTATTTACACTTGCACTATGAGTTTGAGTAGTCATATTTACACCAGCCTTACTGTTCATTTGATTACAAAAACGTTAACAGCGCCCACATAACCTGCCAGCACACTGTCAGCAGCATAAACACGCAACTCGTCACCAGCGCGCACCGGAGCCAGAAAGCTGATGCGCCAGTCCAGCTGCTTAAGCTGCAGTTCGCTTTGCAGCCACGCCGCCATGCATAGTCCGGGAACGATGGCATGCTCACCCTTATGGATGATGTTTTCATCTCCCGTGTAGGCAACGTAAGCGGCAATCTCCTGCGTCGAGAAAGCGTGCTGAGCTACCAAAGTGCCTGTAGGCAGCTGCAGCTGCTGCGGCTTTGCGCCCAGCTCCTGCCTCGGCAGCACCAAAAACACCCGCAGCTCCTTGGCTACGCTGCCGTCGGCCGCCGTGCCCAAGACCTGGATCATGGATTTGCGCTCCTTGGCCAGCAGCACCTTGTTTTGCAGCTGCTTGGCCTTGTTATGGATGTGTGCTTCGGCGCCGGCCAAAACCCAGCCACCAAAAAACTTGGCGTCGCTGTCTGCCAGCTTATGTGCAAGCTCTAACATTTTTGCTAATTCCTTTCATGTAAGCAGCAGCTCACTCTGCCGCTTCATGTGCTTTATTATAATGCAACAGAGCTAGTTAGTCAACCTATTTTCTTTTATCAGTTTACGTTAGCAGCAGTGCCCACACAAGCACGCCGTTCACAATCAATCCTAAGATGTTGTAATATAAAAACGTCCGCATATATCTGCCCGCCTGCGCAGGATGCTCGGCCACAAAAAGCTTGTAGGAGATGACACTGGCCATAGAGGCGATCATCGTCCCCAGTCCGCCGATGTTGACGCCCAAAAGCAGTGCGTCCGCCTCCTGCGTCAGTCCTGCCAGCAGCATGGCGGCAGGCACGTTGCTGATAAACTGGCTGGCGGCAAGACCAGCGATATAAGTCCCTGCCTGCGTCCCCATCAGCGACTGCTGCAAAAAGCCCACTACGCTGCTGTGGGAAATATTACCGATAAAAATAAAAAAAGCGGCAAAGGTTGCCAAAAGACCGTAATCCACGCACAGCAGCCTGCGTCTGTCACAGGCGAAAACAACGGCCACCGTCAAAAGCAGGGCCGCCAGCTTATCCACCCAATGGAGCACCGCCCCGATGTCCACAGCTAAAAGCACCAGCATCGCAAACAGCACGCCTGCATGCGGACGCTCCAGGCTAGTCAGGTTCAGCGACAACGCGCTGTCTCTGCCCCGCAGCCACAGCAGCAGGATAAATGCCAAGGATATAGCTGCCGCCGGCGCCATCACCACAAAAAAGCGAGCTGCCGTATAGCTATAATGAGCGTATAAAAACAGGTTCTGCGGATTACCTGCAGGCGTCAGCATACTGCCCAAATTGGCAGCCAGCGTCTGTAAAACCACTGTGCGCTCCATGTCCATCTGCAGCGTTTTGCCGATAACCAAGGCCAACGGCACAAAGGTCAGCAGTGCGACATCGTTAGTCACAAACATCGAGCTGATGTAGGTGACGGCCAAGAGCACCAGCTCCAGCTGTCTTTTGCTACGGCACTTGTTCACCAGCTCCACCGCCAGCCAATCCAAAAAGCGTATCTGCTTCAGCTCTGCCACCACCAGCATTAAGGACAGCAGCACGCAGAGCACGTCAAAATCTATATAGGCAAGCTGAGGCCTGCTGTAGACGCTGCTAAAGGCCGCCAAAAGCACAGCCACGCACAGCACAGGCTCAGCACGCCACCACCTGCGTAATCTATCAAGCATCAAGCAATCACTCCCAATCCGCCTGCGCCGCACACAGCGCTAATGCCGATACACGTGCCGCCCCTGCCGCCAGCAACACCTGCGCCGCCTCGGTCAGCGTGCTGCCCGTAGTAAAGATGTCATCACACAAAAGCACATGTCTGCCTGCAACCTTTACACGTGGTCTGACGGCAAAGCAGCCTGCCAGCTCCTGTCTGCGCTCGTCAGGCTTCAGCTCAAACAGTGGCGCCGTATGCCGCACGCGCTCCAAAAGCACCTCCACGCCCACGCTGCGCTGCGCCAGAATGGGAGCAAACAGCTCCTCGGGCACGTCAAAGCCACGCTGCGCACGTCTTTGCTCCGACGTCGGAATGCAGGTTATCACGTCAAACTGCTGCAGCCAGCGCAGCTTGGCAGCAGGCAGCGCCAAATCGGCCTCCTCGCGCAAAAGCGGCAGCAGTCCGGCATCTGCCTCAAACTTGGCGCGGTGCAGAGCCTCCTTGAACACACCGTCATACTTATATAAAAGCAAAACGCTGTGCAGCACGTCCCCGGGCAGGGGCGGTACCTGCCCTGCCAAAAACTCCTCACGCGGCACGCACGATAGCCAACGCTGCAGTAGGTACTGCCTGCGACAGGCATCGCATACGTATCCTATTTCGATAGCGGCGGCACACACAGCGCAGCGCCGGGGAAAGATAAGCTCCTTGGCCACGCGGCCATAATAAGCAAAATCACGCAACATTCTGTGCATCAGAACACCTCGCTGCTTTCCTGCAGACGCTCTGCCAAAAGGCTGTAGCGCCGCTTGGTCTTGTCGTTTTCCACCGCGGTACGCACAGCGTTTTTGCTGCCCACCACCAGCACCCGCTCCTTGGCTCTGGTGACGGCTGTATACAAAAGGTTGCGCTGCAGCATAATATAATGGCTTGGTACCATCAGCAAAATAACGCAGGGATATTCGCTGCCCTGCGACTTGTGCACGCTCATCGCGTAGGCCAGCTGCAGCTCCTCCACCTCGCCCTGGGCGTAGGTGACGTAATCACCCTCGGCACGCTCGGGGAACGCCACTACGACGTTTTTGCCCTCTATGCGGATAATGCGGCCGATATCACCGTTAAAGACGTCCTTTTCGTAATTATTGCGTATCTGCATCACCTTATCGCCCACACGCAGCACGTTACCGGGAATATTGGCCTCGGCCTTGTCGGCTGCCGGGGGATTGAGGTGCTGCTGCAGCAGCTTGTTCAGGTTCTGCACACCGCAGGGATTTTTGTGCATAGGCGACAGCACCTGTACGCGCCGCCAGTCGCCATCTGCTGTCAGTTTGGCATAGGTGCGTGCCACGAAGGCGGCAGCCTCCTGCTCATCGGCAAATTCCTGCAGGGCGAACTCGCTGCCCGCGCCTGCGGTAAATTCAGGCATCTGTCCGCGGTTGATCTTATGCGCGTTGCGCACGATCGGGCTCACCTCGGCCTGACGGAAGACGTTTTCCAGACGCACCACAGGCATTTTCCCCGAACGGATCATGTCCTTGAGCACTGATCCTGCACCGACAGACGGCAGCTGATCCACGTCACCGACGAAGATGAGGCGGCAGCCGCCGGGTACAGCTTTAAGAAGATGATAGGTCAGCTGGATATCCAGCATCGAAGCCTCGTCGATGATAATTGCTTCGGCGTCCAGGGGATCACTATCATCCTTGGCAAAGCACAATCCCTCACCCGTAGGCTGACACTCCAAAAGGCGGTGCACCGTCGCCGCCGGATGTCCTGCCGATTCCGCCAGGCGTCTCGCCGCACGTCCTGTGGGCGCAGCCAGCAAAATGCGGCAGCCTGCCTGCTCCAGCACGTTCAAAATGCCCTTGACGACCGTAGTCTTGCCTGTGCCAGGACCGCCCGTAAGCACGAAAACGCCATGCTCCAGGGACGCATAAATGGCCTGTCTTTGTGCCTCGGCCAGCGTAATACCTGCATCACGCTCCCATTTGGCAATGACATCATCCGCGTTCACGCGCGTAATCGCCTTAGCCTGATCACGCAATGCCAAAAGACGACGTGCTGTCTGCACCTCTGCCCTATATAAATATTCGGGGTACACCAGGCGCATGCCGCCCATTTCCTCCGTGCGCAGCATATCACGCTCCAAAAGGCTGGTAAAGGCCTCCTGCACCAGCGCGGTATCCACCACCAGCGCCCGTGCCGTCTCCCTCACCAAAAGCTCCTCGGGGACGCAGGTGTGACCCACCCCGGCCGCCTGCGTCAGCGCGTAGCCTATGCCTGCCTCCAAG
>CAVAHH010000093.1:6669-7161 GCA_963588395.1 bacterium | reverse complement strand
GCTTGAAGGCGATGAGCTGGGCCGTCATGGTGGTGCCTATGTTGGCACCCATGATGATGCCAAAGCCCTGCTTGAGGGTGAGAAGGCCGGCGTTTACCAGACCCACAGTCATAACCGTGGTAGCACCGCTGGCTTGTAGCACAGCTGTTACTACCGCACCCAGTAAAATGCCCATAGCGAGCACGCCAGTCATGGCCTCCAAAATTTTTTGCAGCTTAGCACCGGCCGCCTTCTGCAGTCCATCGCCCATAAGCTGCATGCCATACATAAACAAAGCGATACCGCCTAAAAATCCCAAAAAATAAGCTGTCATAAACAAAAAATCTCCTCATAATGGATTTAGCAAGCAGTGGGACACTTTTGTTACCCACTGTGTCTATTATACTAAAAAAAAGCCTACGTTAAAAGCATGTAAAGAACTTTACATAAATTTTACATTGACGCAGACAAAAAAGCACCGCACCCAACGAACGGGTACGGTGCTGTGTAAGG
>CAVAHH010000093.1:0-6659 GCA_963588395.1 bacterium | reverse complement strand
GTGTAAGGAGAGGTGTATGATGAAAAAATGTTTAACGCAGCTGCTTGATAAGAGCCATGGCCTCATCAACAGAAAGCGTGCTGCCGACGGCCACAAGCTTATCGTCGATGACTAAAGCGGGGAAAGCCAGCACTCCATAGGCTGCTGCCTTGCGGAATTCGGAAACTTTTTCAAACTTAGCCTTGACCTTCATTTTCTTCAGCGCAATAGCTGTATTTTGCATCAGCAGCTCTGCCTGTTTTGTCATGGGGCCAAGAATCTTCACGTGCATTGAAATCACCTTTCTTTGCTCTGCCAGGTTCAATAGGTTCCTCTCATCCTCGATTAATATTATAACAGGGGATTATGGCAAAGGTAGGTGAATTGTGTGAAGTTATTTCAAAATAAACGCTATTTAAGGATTACCTTGAGGAAGGATCTAAGACGCTCGTTTTTGGGGTTATCAAACAGCTCGGCAGGGGTTCCCTGCTCCTGCACGCGGCCGTCAGCCATAAATACAACCTTGGTGGCAACCTCGCGGGCAAAGCCCATTTCGTGGGTTACTACGATCATAGTCATCTTTTCCTCAGCCAGCTCGCGCATCGTACGCAGCACCTCGCCTGTCAGCTCGGGATCCAGGGAAGAGGTGGGTTCGTCAAAGAGCATGATAGCAGGCTTCATAGCCAGGGCACGGGCGATGGCCACACGCTGTTGCTGGCCGCCGCTCAGCTTAAGGGGATAGACGTCGCGCTTATCGGATAAGCCTACCTTAGCCAAAAGCTCCTCGGCCTCCTTGATTACCTGAGACTTGTCGCGTTTTTGTACGTTGACTGGTGCTTCGATGAGGTTTTCCAGCACGGTCATATGTGGGAAAAGGTTAAACTGCTGAAAGACCATGCCCATTTTGCAGGCCAGACGGCGTACGTCAGCAGTGCTGACATATTCCGCGCCGTTTGCTGTTTCCTGACATAGGGTTTCACCATCAATGGTAATGCTGCCATTGTCTACTGTTTCCAGCTTGTTTAGGCAACGCAAAAGCGTGCTCTTGCCGCCGCCTGAGGGACCGATAACGGCCACAACCTCACCCTCGTTTACCTCCAGGTCTATACCCTTCAATACCTCCAGATTGTTAAATTTTTTCCAGATATTAGTTGCTTTGATTTTACTGCTCATGCTACAAACTCCTCCTTATTGGTCATATCTGGAGAAGCGTTTTTCCAGACGTTCGAAAAGAATGGTCAAAACCAGCGTTGCCAGCAGATAAAATACGGCGGCTACGATAAAAGGGGTGATAGAAAAGTCTCGCTGCACGAGGTTGCGGGCTGTGCGCATCAAATCGTTCATAGCCAAAACGTAAACCAAAGATGTGTCCTTTACCAGCGTGATGGTTTCGTTGCTGATTGGCGGCAGGATGATGCGGACAACCTGTGGCAGGATGATGCGGCGCATTGTCTGCACGTAGTTCATGCCTAGGGTATGAGCGGCCTCATATTGTCCCTGCGGGATGGCCTGGATGCCGGCGCGGAAGATTTCACAAAAATATGCTGCATAGTTCAATACAAAGGCGACGATGGCCGACTGAAAATCCGGCAGTCGGATGCCTACGGCAGGCAGCACGAAGTAAACAAAGAAGATTTGCAGCATCAAAGGGGAGCCGCGCAAAATCCACACGTAGCAGCCAATGACAGCCTGCAGCGGACGGATACCGGAAACGCGGCCCAGGCTGAGCAGCATGCCAAGAGGAATACTCAAAACTATAGTGATTAAAAAGACCTGCAGCGATACCAGACAGCCGTCAAGCATCTGCGGAATGATGTTCAAAATGTAATCCATAAATTCTCTCCACATAACCAGAATATGGGCTGCCGCAAAATGCGACAGCCCTCATAAGTAAAACTGTAAATTAATACTTGGTGATATCTGCACCCATCCACTTTTCAGAAATCTTCTTGGTGGTGCCGTCCTTCTTCATTTCGTCCAAAGCCTTATCAATGCGGTCCTTGAAGTCCTTGTCATCCTTGCGGAAGGCAACGGCTACAACCTCATCACCCATGGTTTCTTCCAAAATTCTGTAGGTGTCGGGTTTCTTCTTGTCGTAATAGCCACGAGCCAAAACTGCGTCAACGATAGCGGCATCAACGCGCTTGTTGTCAATTTCCATGTAAATAGCGGCAAAATCAGGATATTTGCGGATTTCCTTCAGACCTGCAGCCAAATCCTTGTGAGCAGGCTGCTCTAACAGATAGGAGCCGGTGCTGTCGTCCTGCACAGCTACGATTTTGCCCTTCAGGTCAGCCAAGGTTTTGATCGGAGAATCCTTAGGAACAACGATCAACTGGGAATTGCTGATGTAAGGCTTAGAAAGGCCATATACCTTTTCGCGCTCAGGGTTTACAGTAAAGCAGTTCCAAATAGCGTCAATGCGCTTGGATTTCAGCTCTGCTTCCTTAGCACCCCAGTCAATAGGCTTAAATTCTACTTCCATGCCGGCACGTTTGCAGGCTTCGCGTGCCAGGTCGATATCCATGCCGACGATTTCGTTCTTTTCATTACGGTAACCCATAGGAGCGAAGTTGTCATCCAAACCGATTACCATTTTTTTCGGGCCATCGCTGCCGCAACCGGCAACCATCATGAGCATCATTACGAGACCCATTACTAAAGCTAATAATTTTTTCATCCTTTACACCTCATTTGTTGATTGCAATTTAGCATGTACCCATTATACTTTAGTATGCTAAATTTGTAAAGTACTAACGTGAAAATTTTTAAAGTTTTTTCAGACCTGCTTTTGCAATCGTTTGGATGGATTGTTATTATGCTGGCAGGTGTAGGAAATATTTGCCTGGCGCCGGCAATAGGCTTATAATGGTAAGAAACAGACACGAGGAGGTCATGGCAATGAAAATAGAAAATACTAAAACTGATATTTGTGCAAACCGCTTTGGCGGCAACGGTGATGTTATCATCGAACACTATATTGACGAAAAGCTGTTGAATGATAGCGTAGTGATGTACGCTAAGGTTACCTTAAAGCCTGGTTGCAGTCTTGGCTATCATATTCACGATGGCAACAGCGAAACTATAGTGGTGCTTGCAGGTCATGCCGAATACAACGACAATGGCACACCTATTCTGCTTGCAGCAGGCGATACGGTGCACTGCCCCAGCGGTGAGGGTCACTCTATAGGTAATCCTGCTAATGCAGATTGCGATCTGCTGCTGCAGGCTTTGGTAATTAAAAAGTAAGCAACTAAAAACACTGTCAGGTGCAATGATATATGCGCCAGACAGTGTTTTTTGCAAATTTTTATCCCTTGAACAGGTTACCCAAAATACCACGGACGAGCTTATTGCCAATCTGGCGAGTAGCTGTGTTGATAGCGCTGTCCACTACCTTGTCGAGTACGCCTTTTTTGCGGCTGGCAGCTCTTTCTTCGGCCGCACGCGCACGTTCTGCCGCTTTTTCTTCAGCAATGCGCTTACGCTCTTCGGCAGCACGTTGGCGTTCTGCTGCCTTGGCAGCCTTTTCATCTTCTTTTGCTTTGAGCGCGGCTGCTTTTTCTTCCTCCTTGGCCTTGGCAGCAGCAGCAGCCTCCTCCTGTGCTTGGGAGGCTTTTTGCGTCAGCAGCTCATAGGCCGATTCGCGGTCGACTGCTTCAGCGTACTTGCTGTAAAGCGGGCAGGCCTTAATCATTTGCTGACGCTTTTCGTCATCACACACGCCCAGGTAGCTGCGCGGCGGCATAACGTAGGCACGTTGCACCATGGTGGGAATACCCTCGGGATCCAAAAGTGAAACAAGCACCTCGCCGGTTCCTAACTCGCCTAAGGCTGCTTCAGCGTCAAGCGCAGGGTTTTCGCGGAAGGACTGCGCAGTGGCCTTCAGGCTTTTACGCTCCTTGGGAGTGTAGGCGCGCAGCGCATGCTGCAGCTTATTGCCTAGCTGCGCCAGCACCGATTCCGGTACGTCTGCCGGCTGTTGGGTGATGAAGTAAATACCAATGCCCTTGGAGCGTATCAGACGGACGATCTGTTCAACCTTATCTAGCAGGGATTGTGGAGCATCCTTAAAAATCAGATGTGCTTCGTCAAAGAAGAATACCATTTTTGGTTTATCCAAGTCGCCTGCTTCAGGCATCATTTCGTACAGCTCGCTCAGCATCCACAAAAGGAAGGTAGAATATAAAAGCGGACGTTGGAAAAGCTCGGTGGCATGCAAAAGGTTGATAACACCGCGGCCGTCCTCAGCAGTGGCAAACCAGTCGTGGATGTCGAGCGCGGGCTCGCCAAAGAAAATATCAGCACCTTGGTCCTCCAGCTTGAGCAGTGCTCTTTGAATGCTGCCGATGCTGGCAGCGCTGACATTGCCGTAGGTGGTTTTGTATTCGGCGGCGTGGTCACCCACGTACTGCACCATACTACGCAAATCCTTAAAGTCTAAAAGCAGCAGTCCCTGGTCATCGGCTACGCGGAAAACTATGCTCATAACGCCACTTTGTGTTTCGTTGAGCTCTAAAAGACGACTTAACAGGTCGGGGCCCATCTCGGATACAGTGGCACGGATGGGGATGCCTCCCTTGCCATATACATCCCAAAAGCGTACGGGGTAGCCGGCAAACTTCCATTGGGTTTCAAGCCCCAGCTTAGTTTTGAGGCGCTTTTGGAAGCCCTCGCTATCCTCGCCGGGCAGACACATACCGGATACGTCACCCTTGATGTCTGCTAAAAATACAGGTACGCCCATTTCGCTAAAGCTTTCGGCCAGAACCTTGAGTGTTACAGTTTTGCCTGTGCCTGTCGCACCGGCTATAAGACCATGGCGGTTGGCCATTTTGGGATACATATAGATACCGCCGTTATTGTTTTGGCAGAGCCAAATTTTGTGCAGCTTAGGGATATACATAAAAACATCCTCCTTTTATTGAAGCTGATATGGAAAAAGCTGCGATTATCTCACAGCCTTGTAGTGAAATCAGTATGAACGCCGCCCCCATACGGGATGGGTGCAGGGACGCAGCGCCAGACGGTGCACCATGTGGGCAGCCTCATCAAGTGTTAAATCCTCACGCGAGCCCCCTCGTTCTAAAATGCACAGCGGAGAATCGCTGCCAACCTCACCGCCAGGCAAATAAATATATTCTTCGTTATCGTTGTCGCCGAAAATATAACCGGCGAGCAGCTTTTCTTTTGTAACCTTGGACATCGGTAAAACCTCAATTTGTATGACTAAATAAGGATTTTAGAAAGCTAACAATGTAGTGAACTTGGATAATCTCATTGTAACAAAATTTTTTTATAACGTCAATTTTAGCAGTATAAAGTAATATAAAAGTAAACCTTCGGCTAAAACAAAACATAACCATGCTTACGTTTTAGTCGAAGGCTAACTACAACTAATAATTAAATTTAATTTTGAATTGATTATTTTTCAAAAACAACGGAATAGCTGTTCAAAAATCCATGTCTTTGGTTTTCAATAAGTATTTTATCGGCATCTTCAACAGAAATGACGATATCACATTTGTTTGTAGCTCTATCCCGCAAGCTGACCATTTTTATAATCAAAGGATTACTGCCAGCTCTAGATTGTCCTATACCAACAGTTTGCCAAGAAGCACTTCCATCAGCATAGTCTACAATACCATGAGAAATAGCATAATCTTTATCTACATTATGCACTCCATAAATTGCACGACCATTAGTATCATAGATAACAGGACAGAACGTACGTACTAACGCACTACCTTTTGCATCAATTACCAAACCTGTATAACCTCCGTTAATTTGAGCTTGTGGTTCAGGCTTATATGTTTTTATAGCAGTAGCAGATGGGGTAGGAACTGGTTCAGGCGTGTAATTACCCATTTTAGTATCAATAGCTACTTCAGCTACAGAACCAACGCCATATTCAGGGACAGATAAGACGACGTGATATCCGCCATCTTCTAATCCTTCACTTACGACCCTTGCACCAGTAATTACACCATTAACTTTTGTTTTTACAATATCACTTTGTAATAAAAAATTATTCATGGTTGAATCCGCATCAACCGTTGCTCCTTTGATTATTTCAACTAAATTACGTTGAGCATCCATAATAGCTGCTCTCCGTGCCATCATTTTCGACCTCGCTAAGGGCATATTTGCAGGTAGAGCACCATACCCATCAGCAGTAATTTGTTCAGAGTTTTCCATGGCATAAACAGTTCTTATCGGCATAAAATCCTGGACACATTCATTTGGTACACTTCCTGCTCCAAAACTTAATACCATAGCCAGTGCAGAAGCAGCTAATATTTTTTTCATAACAACGCCTCCTTATTTTATTTACGCTTTTGCCAATAGTCATAGGTAATATCAGATAAATATTTTGATGACTTAACAGAAGCGGTTTGAGTAACGATTTTCAAAGCATCTTCCAGAGTTTCCCGACTAGCACTATAATTATCATTGTAACTGCCTATACTAAAAACATTATTCTGTTCTATTTTAAAGACTTCAACATGACAATTTACTTCTGCGTAAGCGCTGTCTTTGTATTTTTCTGTATTGATTACATTTATTTCACCAATAACAGCAAGATTTATCTCTGGAACTTGTATAATCTCAGAAATAATATTCTTTTTATAGTCTTCATACGTATAGTATGAAGTGAGACTACTTACAGTATCTAACAT
>CAVAHH010000092.1:0-7227 GCA_963588395.1 bacterium | reverse complement strand
GTGCTGCAGGCTTTACACAGTTATATTCAAAAGCAAAAGCAGGATATAGATTTTGTTAATTTTGATGACCTAGAGCAGCGTGCGGTACAGCTACTTTCTCAAAATGAGAAGGTTAGGGATAAATACCATCAACGCTTCCAATTCATTATGGTAGATGAATTTCAGGATACCAATGATTTGCAGCGCAGGCTGGTATATTTGTTGTGTGGTGATAACGCGGAGGAATTGCAAGGAAATAAGCTTTTTGTGGTGGGAGATCCCAAGCAGTCTATTTATCGTTTCCGTGGCGCTGACGTCAGTGTATTTGCCAGAGTAAGGCAGGATGTTGTAGCCAGCGGCGGTCTGTATTTGACATTAGGAACCAATTATCGCAGCAAAAATCTGGTCTTGGATGTCTGCAATGAGGTTTTCCGTCCGCTCTTGGGCGAGGATAAAGGGCAGGATGTTTTCTTTGAAGCCTTGAATGCTAAACATATAGATGGCAGAGTGAAGCCTAAGCTGCTGGAGGTTACCTACTCCAAGGAAGATACTGCGTTTAAGCGTGAATACGAAGCAGATGCTGTAGCACTTGAGATGCGTCGCCTGCACGATGAAGAAGGCGTTAAGTTTTGCAATATGGCAGTGCTTTTACGGGCGATGACGCATTGTGGGCTGCTTACAAAGCATATGGCCGCTCAAAGTATTCCTTTCGTTATTATCAAGGGTAGAGGCTTTTATGAGTGTCAGGAGGTTTTGGATATATTGAACCTTTTAAAGGCGTTGCATAACCATCACCGCAGCCTGGAGCTTGCAGGTGCACTGCGCTCACCGTTATTTGGCTTGGACGATGTGACGCTTACACGTCTGTTTTTGGACGGTGAAGGTAATTTGTGGGATGCAGTGCAGCTGGCAGAAGCAAAACAGTTTGGTGAGCAGGGACCCTTGCTGGAGCGTGCTGCCAAGATTTTGCAGCGGTTGCGTACGGCAGCGGCACTTTTAGCGTTGCCGGAGCTGTGGCAGCAGCTACGCACAGAGCTATCACTGGATGCGGTGCTTGCACGCCAGGGAGACGACCTGGGCAAGCTGGAAAATGTTAAAAAGCTGCATAAGCTAACACTGGAATATTGTGCAGCAAATGCTAACAAAGCAAGCCTGGGTGAATGGCTGGACTATGTGCGCAGATTGCGTGCGGCGGATACCAAGGAAACTGCTGCAACATTAGAGGCTGCTGACGCTGTGCAGGTGATGACGATACACCAATCCAAGGGCTTGGAGTTTAATACGGTATTTTTGCCGATGCTAGATGCCGGTAATGACTCGGATAAATCAGAAATTATGTACCTGCCCAAGATTGGCTTGGGAATAAAGGTGATGGACGCAGTAGGCGCATTGCAGGCAACAAGTGTATTATTGGCTGCAAAAAAACGTGACAAGGAGCTAAATATCGCGGAGCGCAAGCGTCAGCTTTATGTAGCTATGACGCGTGCAGAGGAGCGTTTAATTATGAGTGGCGCGACTGCCGCAGATGCTGACAACGGTAAAAAAAGCTTGCAGGAGCTTTCGTGGCTTGAACAGCTACAGGAGATTTTGGGAAGTAAAACTGTCATAGAAAGGGAAAAGGTGACGGGAAGCTTGAGCGAGCCGCAGGATAAAAAAGTACAGCTGCAGCTGACGGTGACACCGGAGCTTGCTTCCTTTATCGCCCCGCTGTCGGCGTATGCAGCTAGCGGACGCAGCTGCTTTACGGCGAGCGCATTGCAAACGTATCTGCATTGCCCCAGGCAGTACTATTACCAGCAGGTGCTGGCACTGCCCGAGCCAGAGCAGCAGTTTGACGAGCAGGCAGCTGCGCAGAGTGCGGCAGTAGTGCTTCCTGCCTACGTTACCGGCCTTGTGGTGCACAGGGCGTTGGAGCTGTATCGCAGAGATGCACATGACAAGAGCGAAAGAGCAAAACAGGCACAGTCTGCTTTTGATAAGGCATTGTCCGAGCAGAAGCTGGAGCAGGCACTGTTGGCGCACAGGTTGTTTTTTGACTATATTGCGAGTCCTTTGTATAATGCGCTACCCATAAAGGGGCAACAGTGTGAGCTGCACTTTTTACTGCCCACAGAAAACGGCCTTATGGTTGATGGCGTGATTGATTATCTGGCACAGGAGGCAGATGGTTCGTTAATTATTGTGGATTACAAAACAGGTTCTGCTCCTGCTCCCGGCGAGGTTAAGCTGGGTTATGCCTACCAGCTGGCGCTGTATAAAAAGGCTGCCGAAATGATTTTGCAGCGCAGGGTGCAAAAGGCGCAGCTACACTTTTTACAGGATATGAGCGTGTGGGAGCTGCCCGAGACGCAGGATTACTACGAGGATGCGCTCAATTTGTGTACGCAGCTCGCTGCTAAAAAGGAAGAGGCTGACTTTGCTTGTCAGGTTGGAGCTGGCTGCAGCTACTGTCCTTACGCCTATTTGTGTACGCAAAAATAATGTACGCCCTTGGCATCGTTGCCGTTAGTAGCAGTGCCGGGGGCGTTATGTTTATTGTATACATTCTAATATTTGCCTTGCTTTATCTTGCGTGCAGTTCTCATAAAGGTATATAATATATGTATATTTACAAATAAAGCACACATTAAGAAGTGCTATGGGGGGACTGTAACAATGAAAGTTGCATTTTTTGCTCTAAGAGATTTTGATGAATTGGCCTTTGCCGAAAAGTTTAGTAAGCAGTATGGTATTGATTTTGTCTGGACCAGCGAATATCCTAATAAGGATAACCTGAAGCTGGCAGAAGGCTGCGATGGCGTAAGCTTTACGCCCTGCGAAATTACGGAGAAATACGTTAAGATTTTTCATGATTACGGTGTGCGCTATCTGCTGTGTCGTTCCATTGGCTACGACCATATTCCATGCGCTTATGCGCACAGCCTGGGAATGCATGTTTCTACGTCGCCTTATCCTGTAAGCTGTGTTGCTAATTATGCATTGATGCTGATTTTGATGTCAGCGCGCAAGATGCAGCAGATTATGTTGCGTGCTTTGGCACAGGATTATTCGCTTAAGGGCAAGATGGGCCGTGATCTAGGTGACTGCAGCGTAGGTGTTTTGGGTACCGGTGCTATCGGTCGCACGTTAATCAAGCATTTATCCAGCTTTGGCTGCAAGATTTATGCCTATGACCGCAATGAAAACGACGAGGTAAAGCAGTTTGCGGAATATGTTGATCTGCCTACGCTTTATGCCAACAGCGATATTATTTCTATCCACCTGCCTGCCAATAGCGCAACGCACCACATGATTAATGCAGAGGCTATCAGCCAGATGCGTGACGGTGTTATAATCGTTAACACGGCGCGTGGTGCGCTTATCGATTCGGCAGCGATGATTGCCGCACTCAAAAGTGGCAAGATTGGCGGTGCCGCTCTGGACGTACTGGAAAATGAAAACGGCCTGTATTATTACAACCGCATGGGAGACCACATTGACAACGATGAGCTGGCAATGCTGCGTAGCTTCCCTAATGTTATCGTCAGCCCGCATACGGCCTTCTATGTAGAATCCACCGTATCTAACATGGTGGAAAAATCCTTCCTGCCGTTGTATTTTGAAGCAAAGGGCGAAGCTAACCCATTTGAAATCAAAATTAAATGATTAGCGGCTGAAGCTACCAAACGCTATATAACTACTTAAATAGAAAAAGAAAACGGCCACTGCAAGTCAGATTATAATATCTGGTTTGGGTGGCCGTGTTTTATTGTGTAATTTTGAGGCTTAGAGACTGCCGGCTCTGTCTAGAAAGCCGCGCAAAATATCGCAGGAGGCTGCAAACTTGGCGTTTTCTTCCTCTGTAAGCTTCAGCTCAAGAATTTCTTCGATGCCGTCCTTGCCGATGACGCAGGGAACGCCTGCAGCAACGTTCTTTTGACCATATTCACCGTTGAGCGCGGTGGAGCAGGGCCAGATGAGCTTTTGATCATGGAAGATGGCTTTAATCAGCATGCAGGCAACATTGGCGATACCAAATTCGGTGCAGCCCTTGCCGTCAACCTCGATGTCGCCGGCCTTTTTAACCTTGAGCTGTAAATCATCAAGCTGGAGTGCTGCCAGCTCGGGACGCTCGGCGCGCAGCTGCATAAAGCATTTGGTGCCGATGCGGATGCGGGACCAGACGATAAAGCTGGAATTGCCATGCTCGCCCATGCACAGAGCCTGGATGGATTTGCGGCTGTAGCCTGTAACAGCACTAAGTACGCGCAGCAGACGGTAGGTTTCGAGGCTGGTACCGGTGCAGAAGCAGCGGTGCGGATCCCAGCCCATCTGGCGGCGGATGTGCTCGCAGATGATGTCCGCAGGGTTAGAGATGCTGAGCATGATGCCCTTGAAATCAACCTGCTTGAGGTGACCGATAATTTCGTTAGCCATTTTAATGGAATCATCAAACATATCCAGGCGGGTTTCGCCAGGACGGCGGCTACGGCCAAAGGCCATAACGAGAATATCTGCATCGTTTAACTCATCATATTCGCCGGCGCGGATGCGTGTGTCACGTCCGCAGAGCGAGCCGCTGATAGCGTCATCCAGGTCCAGGGCCTGGGCTGCAGCCTTTTCCTTTAAGATATCGATGAGCACGATATCGTCTGCCTCACCGGACTGGATGAGTGCTAAAGCGACGTGCGAGCCTACATGGCCTGCGCCTATAATAACAACCTTACGGGTTTTTAACATAATGAAAGCCTCCTCGCTGTTTTATTAAAATAGGGAACTTTTTCTCACTTACGGTGGAGAAAAGTTCCCTAAATTTTTGAAATGGATTATTTATTAGCTTCTGCTTCGGCGATAACCTTGTTGATGTCTTCAATCAGGGCGTCAACGTCAATGCCGTGGGCACCAGCGCCCTGGCCGATGGTTTCAAAATGAGCGGCCATGCAGCCGATGCAGCCAAGACCGTATTCAGCAAAAACTTCCATAATCTCAGGGTGGTTTTGAACGGCTTCAATAATGCCGGTATCTTTGGTAATCATTGTGAAAATCTCCTTTTACATAAATTGTGCACTAAAAGCTGTACGCTTTCATTATATCATTTACCATTACAAATGCCAAATTTATTAAAGAAAATTTTTTGCAAACTATTGGCAGTCAGAGTGTTAGCTGACAAATTATTTACTGGTAATACTGATGAAGTACTTGCATAAGTGCTTGAATAACGATATAATGGAGAAAAGTGGAGCAAAGTGGGTAAAAAGGGGGCGGCAAAATGCTTTTGGGTGAATATGAACACACTCTTGATGCAAAGGGTCGTCTTGCTGTGCCTGCTAAGCTGCGCGACAGCTTGGGCAATAAGTTTATTATTACTAAAGGCTTGGACGGCTGCCTGTTTGTATACGATATGGAAGAGTGGCAGAGGCTGGAGCAGAAGCTGGCAGCTTTGCCGATGAGCCGCAAAACGGCACGTGATTTTATCCGCTTTTTGTTTGGCGGTGCTTGTGAGGCCGAATGTGACAAGCAGGGCAGGGTGCTTCTGCCGGCTAACCTGCGCAAGCATGCGGGACTGGAAAGGGATGCTGTGATTGTGGGCGTTGGTAGCCGTGCTGAAATTTGGGACGCACAGAAGTGGAACGAATATAATGAAGCCTGTGCTGAGGATGTAAATGAATTGGCTGAACAGCTTGCAGAGTTGGGCATTTGATAGTGGTGCACTGATGGAATTTAAGCATACGAGTATCCTGCTCGACGAGAGCGTGGAGTTTTTGATAACAGATAAAAATGGTATTTACGTGGACTGTACCATGGGTGGTGCGGGGCACAGCAGTGGTTTTGCAGCGCAGCTGGAGGCAGGCGGTCTCTTGATCGGCATTGATCAGGACGATGATGCGATTGCTGCAGGCTCAGAGCGTTTACTGGGTAAGTTTGTCTGCAGAACGGCAGTTGCCAAGTCCAATTTCGAAAATTTTACCTCTGTGCTCGATAGCATGGGGATAGATAAGATTGACGGCATTTTCTTTGACCTTGGCGTTTCAAGCTACCAGCTGGATACGGCAGAGCGCGGGTTTTCGTATATGCATGACGGACCACTGGATATGCGCATGGATAAGGAAGCTAGACTGGACGCTGCTTATATAGTGAACAATTACAAGGAAGAGGAGCTTGCAGACATCATCTATCGTTATGGCGAGGAGCGTTGGGCAAAGCGTATTGCTAAGTTCATTGTCGCCGAGCGCAAAAACAAGCCGTTGACGACGACCTTTGAGCTGGTAGAGGTGATCAAAAAAGCTGTGCCTAAGGGAGCACGTCAGGATGGACCGCATCCTGCGAAGCGCACATTTCAGGCTATACGCATAGAAGTAAACAATGAATTGAACATTTTGGCAGCTACGATGGAAGCAGCAGTTAACCGCCTCAAAAGCGGTGGCCGCATTGGTGTGATTACCTTCCATTCGCTCGAGGACAGAATTATTAAGCAGACCTTTGCCAAGCTGGCCAAGGGCTGTACCTGTCCGCCGCAGCTGCCGGTATGCGTGTGTGGCAAAAAACCGCTGCTGCGCAAAACCGGTAGTATTGTTCCGCCTGCGCAAGAGGTAGAAGCGAATCCTCGTAGCCGTAGCGCACGTTTGCGGTACGCAATAAAGATTTGAACTAAAACGCGTTAGAAGATAGAACTGTTAAAGGGTGATAGGGATGCTGGCTAGAAAATATGATAATTATGCCTGGCAGGAGCACGAGGAGCTGCAACAGCCGGAGCGTCGGCAAAGACGCAAGCCTGATGCGCGCAGGGTGCTGCGCAATAGAATTTTTTTGGTTGCGCTTACAGTGCTTGCAGCGTACTTGGTTACTGTTGTACGTAGCGAATACATGGTGCAGTACGGAAATCAGCTTGTGAGTCTGCAGAAGCAGGAGGCACAGCTTATCAGCCAAAATAATGAGCTGAAGATCGAAGTGGAACAGCTAAAAGGGCCGGAACGGATAATTGGACTGGCAGAGCAACGTTTGGGTATGAGCGTTGCCCGCAGCAATATTTATCTGAAGGCTGCGCAAAATCAAAAGGAAGGCAATTCCCTGGCTGTAAATAACAAATAAACATAGCTATTCAATGTGCAATGTGATATAATTTGAATGGGTTTTTGGAAGGCAGCCTTTTGGCTGCCATTTCAATTTAATATCTATACGCAATTTGATGTACTAATATGCTGATTACAGTTGATTAGTTATAAATTAGGAGGTTAATAAATGGAAAAGCAATTAGCTTCACTCCTGACG
>CAVAHH010000091.1:0-7243 GCA_963588395.1 bacterium | reverse complement strand
CATCTACACCCATTACAGTGCCATCGGCAGGCGAATATAAGATATCGGGGTCATAGGGCATACTGCGGTGAAAATCGCGAAAAAAGTACGCAAAGTACAACGCCAGCACAAAGGGAATAACAGCCCAGTAGGCACCGAAAAAATAAAAAACTATAGCAGTCAGCGCCAGGCAGACACCAACATAAATATAACCATCTTTAACAATAAACATATAAAGCCTCGCTTTCCTGCGGATATTCCTTCGTACTACGCTTTTGTGCCGCCAACAACTGACTAGGCAGTCTATTTCGGCAGCATACAAAAAGTGATGGAAGGCCATTCCATCACTTAATTATAATACAGCAGGATATATTTGTCTATTTCTAACTGTTAATTTCTTAGCATATTTTAAGAAAAAAAGCAAGTAAGATTAGTGTTAAAGTTACTTTTTAGAAGCGATAACCTTAATCACAAACTTGGGCAGAGCCAGCATACGCATGAAGCGGCTTGGCTGCTTGTACAGGCGGAAGGCCCATTCCAGCGACGCATCCTGCATCCATTTGGGGGCACGCTCCATCTTGCCTGCCAGCACGTCAAAGCTGCCGCCGATACCCATCAGGATTTTAGCGTTAAGCTCAGTGCGGTGCTGCAGCAACCATTTTTCCTGCTTGGGTGCGCCAAGCGCTACAAACAGCATGTCCGCCCCGCTGGCATTGATATCCGCAATAATACCTGGTACCTCGTCATCCTCAAAGTAACCGTTGTGACAGCCAACGACCTGTACACCGGGGTACAGCTCCTCTGCCTTGGCCTTAGCAGCTTCGGCGATACCAGGGCTACCGCCAAAAAAGTACGCCTTGTAGCCCTTTTGTGCCGACAGTGCCAGCAGTTTGCAGTACAGATCAAAGCCTGCTACGCGCTCAGGCACATTATAGCCCAGGTGGCGGCCCGCCCACACGGCACCTGCGCCATCCGGTAACACTAAATCCGCATCCTCGCAGATAATTTTTTTATAGTCAGCGTTTTCCTGACACATCATGATAATTTCAGCATTGGCAGTAACAACGAAGGCCTGCTCCTTAGCGAGCATTTTTGCTTCCAACGTATCCACTGCCTGCTGCATCGTCATGGGGTGCACAGGAACACCCAAAATCTTTATTGCTTCAATCATCATAAAATCCTTTCCTGATAAAAAAATTGTGCCGGATTTTTTATCCAGCACAACCTTTAGCATACCAACGTGCTTGAAAAACAACTTCAGTATATCACTATCATATTGATTTGTAAAGCAAGGCCGCTCTTATTGGATATAAGCCTTCAAAACGTCGCTCTGCTTATCCAGACACAGGTACTTGTACACGGGACGGCCGACACTGCCACGGTGCAGGTCCAGCTTTAAGAGGTGCAGTGTTTTCAAAAATTCCAGATACTTGCGGATAGATACGCGCGAAATACCCACCATTCCTGCAACCTCCTCGGTGGTAAACATACCGTCAATGGTTTGGATGCATGACCAGACTGTTGCCAGCGTGTTCTTATCCAAGCCCTTGGGCAGGCTTACGACCACCTGATTCTCCTGGCGCATAATCGTCTGATCCAAAGCAGACTGCTCGATGATCTCCTGCTCCTCGACGATATGATAACGCTTGAGATAATTACTGAGCGCGAGATTAAAGCGTTCAAATTCAAACGGCTTGATGATATAGTCAACTGCACCCAGGCGCAGGGCCTGTTTGATTTTATCCTTGTCATTGGCGGCAGACACAATGATAACATCCACATCATACCCGTTTTCACGGATCTTGGCTAAAAGCTGCAAACCATCCATCGTCGGCATAAACACATCAAGAATAAGCAGGTCATACTTATTTTGACGCAGCAGCTTAAGCGCCGCATCACCATTGCCAGCGACATCACACAGCTGAAAGCCTTTAATCTGGCTAAGATAATGCTCATGTAGCTGAGCAACCATCGGATCATCTTCGACAACTAATACGTTAATCATCCTAGTCCCCCTCCTTCTTGGTCGGCAGCCTTACGGTAAAGGTTGAGCCTTCACCTGGTGCCGATTCAACAGTAATTGTACCATTGAGACTGTTGATGCTTTGCTGCACAAGATACAAACCGAAGCCATGGCCGCTTTCGCCCTTGCTGCTGAAGCCACGTTGGAAAATCTGCTTGCGTGTCTCCTCGCTCATACCCGGACCGGAATCCTCGACCACGATTACAATCTCGCGGTCAAAATCCAAGATAGAAAGGTTGACGATGCGCTCGCCCTCAAAATTTTTCAGAGCGTCAAAGGCGTTTTCAATAATGTTACCGGCAATCAGTACAATATCATGCACAGAAGGCACATCCAGCTCACCATGCAGCTCGCTTTCATCCGTCAGGGAAAAATCAATATCAAGCTCACGGCTACGGCTGATTTTACCAAGGATAAAGCCTGACAGGGTAATATCCTTCAGACGGGTAACTACATAAGATACCTCAGATTGTCTGTTATAGGCAATCTCCTGCGTAAAATTCTTCAGCTCATCATAGGCCTTCATGTCTATCAGACCCATAATAACGTGCATTTTGTTCATAAACTCATGCGTCTGGGCCCGCAAGGCAGTAGCATAATTTTTGAAGCCAGTTAGCTGATTTGCCATTTCCTCCACCACGGATTTTTTGCGGAAGGTGAGCACCGCGCCTATAATAGACTTATCCTCCAGCAGAGGAACAGCCGTAATAATAAACACGGTACTGCCAATCTTGGCACTGACATCAACCAGGGTTTTACCTTCTTTTATAATATCATCCAACGGAATGCGTTTCAAGACATCCCGTGCAGATTTCCCAAAGAGTTCATTAACGTCACCGATACCGGCCTGCTTCAAAAGCAGGTGTGCCTCCGAATTGACCAACGTAATACGTCCATTGGCATTAATGTTGATAATACCCTCGCGCACAGAATCAAGGATGATGTTACGCTCCTGCAGCAGACGTGCAATCTCTTCCGGCTCAAAGCCAAAGAGCACGGATTTAATACGCTTCGCCAGATAAATAGCGCCGAAAATGCCTACGATCAAGCCCAAAAGCGTCATCGCCAGCAAAAACAAAACAGCATCGATAGTGGAATTATTAACTATCTCATCCGAATAACCAGTTACAACATAACCAATAGTTTCATTTTTGTCATTTTTGACAAAGCCAAGAGCCTTGTTAGGAATGGCGTAATTTTCTTTATAGGTCAGTTTGTTGCGACCTGCATACTTATCAACCAGCACACGCGCGCTCTGCTCGAACTCCGGCAGATTGCCGGGATTGTACAACACGCGCAGGTTGTGGTTGCAGTCATAAATAGCTACTCCGGCCTCGTCAGAATGGTCGACGTCATTAACGTAATCAGCCATAAAGCGGTCAACAGCATCACTTGCCTGCACATTCTGTGAGATAAGGCTTTCCTTAATTTCGGAAGAATTGCACAAAATATTATTGATGCTAACAGCATTGATGCTGACGCGGTCATAAATGACGCGCGCTACCTTCTGCGTCGTAAAAAGCGACGCAGGCAAAAGCGCGATACATACGACCAGCGATATCAAAAGCACAATCTGCTGCGAGAGGGTAAAGGTTTTTCCTATTTTGTAGTTGCAATTTCCATTAGATTTTTTCGACATCAGCAGGTACCGTCAGGAACTGTATACCAGGATTACGTTCCAGAATCCAATTCAGGGACCATTCGTTACTTACAAGAATAACGGGTCTATCCTTTTTGTCATATACAAGCATACCATTATCCAGACCCTTAATATTGTCAATCAGCTTTTTGTCCTCAGCATACACCCAGCGTGCCACAGAATACGGCAGCTGGTTCATCAACAGCTGCGCGCTGTATTCGTTAAGCAGACGGTATTCCAGAACCTCCAGCTGCAAAACGCCGACAACGCCGACAATGTAGCTTTCAAGGCCCACGCCCTCCTGACGGAATACCTGGATAGCTCCCTCCTGCGACAGCTGGATGATGCCCTTTTCAAACTGCTTGCGCTTGAGGGAATCCTTGGGCTGTACGCGGGCGAAAATTTCCGGCGGGAAGACGGGGAAATCTTCAAACTGCAGCTTGAGGCTGCTGTCGCTCAAGGAATCGCCAATGCCAAAAATACCGGGATCAAAGACGCCGATAATATCACCGGGATAGGCCTTTTCCACAATCGTGCGCTCCTGCGCCAAAAACTGCTGCGGCTGAGCCAGCTTTACCAGCTTGCCTGATTGCTTGTGGTAAACGCTCATGCCCTTGTCAAACACACCAGAGCAAATACGCATAAAGGATATTCTGTCACGGTGTGCAGGATTCATATTAGCCTGGATTTTGAATACAAAAGCAGAGAACTTTTCGTTCTCTGGTTCTATTATTGTACCATCCTGTAGTGCTCTCGGCTGTGGCTTGGGAGACAATTCCAGGAATTTCTCCAAAAAGCTCTGCACACCGAAGTTAGTCATGGCACTACCAAAGAACATGGGAGTCAATTCACCTGCGTCCACCTTTGCCATGTCAAACTCATCGCCTGCCATATCTAAAAGCTCGATGTCGTTGCACAGATTTTCGTACAGCTCCTCTCCCAGCATCTCCTTAATCTTGGGATCATCCAAAGAGCCTGTGGTTGATTTCAGCTTGTTAGAGCCGTGGCTGGTGTCATCCTCAAACAGCTCAATAGTATTTTCCAGACGATTATATACGCCCTTATAGTGACCATCGATACCGATAGGCCAGTTGATGGGGAAGGCACGGATGCCCAAAACCTTTTCCAACTCGTCCATCAAATCAAAGGGATTGCGTCCGTAACGGTCCAACTTATTGACAAAGGTAAAAATAGGTAAATGGCGGCGGTGGCACACCCAAAACAGCTTTTTAGTCTGCGGCTCCACGCCCTTGGCAGCGTCAATCAGCATAACGGCGCTGTCGGCAGCCATCAAGGTACGGTAGGTGTCCTCTGAAAAGTCCTGGTGACCGGGAGTATCAAGAATATTGACACGGTAGCCGTCATAATCAAACTGTAAAACAGAAGATGTAACCGAAATACCACGCTGCTTTTCTATTTCCATCCAGTCAGAAACTGCATGCTTATTGCTTTTTCTGGCCTTAACGGAGCCTGCTAGATGGATGGCTCCGCCATAAAGCAGCAGCTTTTCTGTTAAGGTTGTTTTACCTGCATCAGGGTGCGAAATAATCGCAAAGGTGCGGCGTTTTTCAATTTTCTCTAGTAATTCACTCATTCGTTACGGCTCCCCTTATTCTTCAATTTTTGTGTAATCCTGGCAATTTCCTCATCGTCAGCAGTCAGCTCATCAGCCTGCGGATAGTCAGCGTTCTGTGCTTCGTACAGCTTGTATGCTTCCATAATCTGCACCTTGATATAATCAGGTACAGGGATTTCTGTCTGCAGCTCGCCCCGCATCGTAATGCGGAAGGCAACATTTTCGTAGCGCTCACCGTCATAGGTTTCGCAGGTAAAGGCTGTACGCATAAATTCATCCTGAAAAGTGCAATCCTTTAAATAGTGCGCCTTGCGCTCGTTGTCCCAGGCAGCATATATTTTATACAACGTCCTTTGTGCCTCCACAGGAGCATCTTCACCCAAAACGACGGTTTCCGTCTCATCAATAGGCGTGCAGTCCATGCCGTCGTAGCAGGTACCGTCTGCCAGTTCCAGGTCGACGGTCAGCACATAATCAGTTTCATTAAAGCTGGCGTTTTTTATCTGCCATTTCTGCTGCCATTTTTCTATGCAGCCGGGGCAAATAAATTGCGTGTCGCGGATGCTGCCACCCATATAGTTATCACGGTAATACAGCTTTTCGCCAGGAACAAACCTGGCTCCACATTCACTGCAGATAAAATCCAAAGTACGAATCATCAGGTAATCCTCCATTTATGACAAAAGCATGCAGCTTATAAATACAAAGTAATGCTTTGGCATCGTCCCCACTTATATGCCATCACGCTTACATAACGCCTCTAAAATAATGGCCGCGTGTCGTTCCGGGTAGATTTTCGGGTGCTTCCATAGCACCGCCCAACACCCTGCGATACAGTGACACCAGCTCACCCAGGCGCGCCGCGTCGTAATTGCGGCCGTCAATGCGCAGGCTGGCTACGCCAATCTGTGCCATATGCTGCACATTAGCCACCATCGAAAGCTCGTGCGCGTTGAGCACGTGCATGCGGCAATATTGGTCGGTAGCGATAGGAAAGCGTGCGTCCTTGCGGTCACCCAAAAAGAGCGGCTCGGCGCAGTTAAATTTGCACGCGCCCTTATCCAGAGCACCCAAAAAGCTGCCGCCGACGCAGTATTCCGATACCATCATCTCCAGACGTCCCTGTACCATACATTCCAAAGGCACGGGGCTGACACCCGCCAGGTGCTCCACCTGCGCCATCGTCAGCTCGGCACTGAGCACGGCGCCTGCTGCTCCCTGCTCTGACCAAAACTGCAGCGTCTGGCTGTTGAACAAATTAAGCGACATATCAGCAACTAGCTTCAGGCCGCTGTGACGCTTGGCTACAGGCCAAAGGCTGTTGTTGTTGATATAGACGAAATCAGGCTGCAGTGCTACCCACTGCTCAAACTGCTTATCAAAAAAGGCCAGCTGCGCCTCCTTGACAATGCGCGGTGTAGCAAAGGCCAGCTGACGGCCTGCGTGCTGCACCAGCTGCGCTACCTTAGCGTAGGTATCCGTCAATGGCTGCTGGTGGTTAAAGCATTCACCGCCAAAGATGATGCGTTCGGCACCGGCCTGCAGGGCAGCGTTGACCTTGTCCACGCTGTCGCAATGTACGGCAAGCACAGCCTCACGCTGCAGCTTATGCGGCTGTGGCACCAGCTGCTCATTATATTTATATACGGCATTGCGCGCAGGTGCGAACGCCTCCAGGCGAGCCGCATCCAAAGCCTCGCAGGCCATGCGGCGTGCCTCGTTCATCTCGCTCATGGGCACCATCACGTTTTCATCATGCTCAAAGCGCAAAGTGTTTAAGAAGTATTCCGTCGTTCCCAGCCTGTCCAGCTGCCTGCGCACGCCGGTTTCATCTAAGGCGCGCTTGCGTGCTGCCTCAACAATAAAATCAGTTTCACCATAGCCGCTGTTGCCTGCATCGTCTGTAAGCTGCACTGTCATGGGTTGTCCGATTTTGGCAGTCACTACTGCGTCCACGGGAATACGCTTTTTGGCATCGGGGCCGAAAAACTGCTGTGCGTAGCTCATCAGCTTGCTATCGAGTGTG
>CAVAHH010000090.1:0-7327 GCA_963588395.1 bacterium | reverse complement strand
AATACCGTTTAAATCTTTAATTTCTACTGCTTCCTTTTCGGCAAGCGGATGCCCGGTCGGAAGGATGACCTTGTACTCGTCCCGTATAAGCTCAATTTTCTCAAAACCTGATGTAGTTGTAAGAGGGAGAAAGGCGCAATCAACACGTCCGCTATCAAGCCAGCTTTCGATTTCGTTATAATCACCCAGCAAAAGCTCATATTCAATTCCCGGGTAGTCAGCCTTTATGAATTTCGAGTATTTCACCTATTACATCATCACGGCATTTGGGCAGGCCGCAACAACCTTTACGGTGCAAAACTATGCAGCAGGCCGACATAGGCGCTGTAGGCATATCTTAAGTGTAAGCCTTATGCTATCAACATTTTACAGCTCTGCTCTGATCTTTAGCATTATCTTTTGCAGAAGCTTCTTTACAGGATTGTTTACTTCAGATGCTGCAGTAATTAGAAATGCATTGTTACGTATTCTATGCATCCTTTCTTTTGAGCCGCTGTCCAATCTCTACGAAATCCCGGCAGGCTGTCTGCGCGGCAGAGGATATTCACTTTATCCCGCCGTCGCAACGGTAATTGGCACCTACTTATTTCGTGTGCTTTGGGTATTTGCTGTCTTTCAGCAAGCACCAACACTTAGCGTGCTATATTACGCCTTTCCGCTTTCATGGATCGTAACGATATTGCTTGTAAATGCAGGATTCGCTTTTGTGTCGTTAAGCAGCAAGCTTCACTCCGCCGCCAACAGCAACGAGCTCCGTCACTAAAGTTTGACCTACTTTAGCAACAGAGCTCGTTTTACACCTTATGAAATTTTTTCTGTCTACTCCTTAAGCGACGCAATCGCCTTGGCAGTATCGTCAGCACCATATACATAGGAGCCTGCTACCAGCACATTGGCACCTGCAGCACGCACCAGCTTGGCAGTTTTATCGTTAATGCCGCCGTCAACCTGGATATCCACATTGAGGCCGCGGCTGACAAGCATCTCGTGCAGACGTGCCACCTTTGGCACCATGCTTTCGATAAAGCTTTGGCCACCAAAGCCGGGGTTAACAGTCATCAGCAGCACCATATCCACGTAGGGAAGAATTTCCTCCACCGTGCTCAAGCTGGTTGCAGGATTCAGCGCTACGCCGGCCTTCAGACCCTCGGCCTTAATCTGCTGGATGCAACGGTGCAGATGCTTAGTGGTCTCTACGTGCACCACAATCTGGTCTGCGCCTGCGGCCTTAAAATCGGCAACGTATTTTTCGGGATTTTCGACCATCAGATGGCAGTCAAAAAACAGCTTGGTCACCTTACGGATTTTTTTCACTACAGGTGCACCAAAGGTCAGGTTAGGCACAAACTGACCATCCATAACGTCAATATGCACCCAGTCGGCACCTGCGACCTCAATTTTTTTGATTTCATCTGCCAGGTAGGCAAAATCAGCAGATAAAATGGACGGAGCTACCTTAATCATCATTTTCTTCCCTCTTTCTCTTGCAAAAGCTTTACCTCATCAAGCATAGCTAAATACGATTCATAACGGCTGGTGGCAATTTCCCCTGCCTGCACAGCCTCCTTCACCCCACACACAGGCTCGTGCGTGTGGGTGCAGGGGCAAAAGCGGCAACCCGGCTCATAGACGGCAAATTCCCGGAAAGCTGCAAGCACCATGTCAGCGTCCAGTCCCTCCAGCAGCAAATTACCAAAGCCGGGCGTGTCGGCGATATAGCCCTCGTCAAAGGGCAGCAGCTGCGCATAACGGGTAGTGTGCCTGCCACGGCCTATTTTTTCACTCACTGCGCCTGTGCGCAGTTCTACTGTGCTGTCGATGGCATTGATCGTGGACGATTTGCCTACGCCCGAAGGTCCGCCAAAGGCACAGATCCTACCACGCAGCCGCTCACGCAAGACCGCCACGCCTGTGCCCTGCTGCGCCGACAGAGTATAGACCTCGTAGCCTATTGGCTCATATACTGCTTTTATTTTCTCTATAAGGCCGTCAGGAGCATTATCCTCCTTGTTCAGTACCAGGATGGCAGGAATTTTTGCCAGCTGCGCCAGCGCCAGCAGCTTATCTGCCAGCAGAAAGCTGAAATCAGGCGAAGCACAGGCAAAGGTTGCCACAAACAAATCAAGATTTGCCAGCGTCGGCCGCGGCAGAAAATTCTTACGCGCCACAACCGCTGTAATCATGCCCTCATGCTTTTCGGCACTAGCTACCTCAAAGCTTGCTATATCCCCCGTAGCCAACGAAAAGCGGTTCTTTTTCATCTTGCCCTTCACCTTACAGGTGTATTCCGCATTTTCGCCATCCACCTTCAGATAGTAATAACCATTATAATTTTTCAGGACTCTACCCTGCAGCTGTATCATAGCTTACAGCGCCTTTTCGCTGGTCAGCTTGTTGTCACAGAACATCTGTACCTTGGCGCTGCCCTCATATTCCACCTTTTGGCGCAGACGCACGCCGCCGTTTTGCGTACCACTGTACAAAGTCTTCTTGCCGCTGTCATCAGTCAGCACAATCTGCACGTTGACAGGCTTGCCGCTCGGTACCACAAAGTCAACATAAGCGCTCTTCTTCTCGCCGCCTGCTGCCACCGTAACCGTAACGGCCGCGCCCTCGTTCAGGTTAGTCCCAACGCCGGGGTTGCAGGCCAGGACCGCGTTCTTCTTGGCGCTGCCGTCCTGAATCTGTTTAATTTCTCCCAGGTTCAGTCCTGCCTTTTCCAGCATTGCTTTAGCTTCATCTACAGTTTTACCAATAATGTTCGGCACAGGCTTATCGCCCTCGTTGATCACCAGGTCGACGCTGCTGCCCTTAGGGGCCTTATCCGTCCCCTTAGGAGACTGGCTGAGCACAGAGCCGATATTCTTGCCCTCCTCGTGCCTGCGCTCCACCTTGCCCACCTTAAAGCCTGCGTCCAAAAGCTGCTGCTCTGCCTTCGTCAGCGACATGCCGCTGACGTCAGGAACAGCCTTAAGCTCTGCACCCTTGCTAATGGTAAGCACGATGAGGCTACCCTGCTTGCGTTTTTCTCCGGCCTTAGGAGCCTGCTCCATAACGGTGCCGGGCTTAAATTTATCAGGATCGCCGTACTTTTCCTCTAGCTCCACCTTAAAATCCTTTTCCTCCAGCAGTTTTTGTGCCTCTACTACCGTCATATTGGTGACGTTAGGAACGGATACCTCTTCCAGGCTGCGGTTAAAAATAAAGTGTGCTACCAGCGAAATTGCCACAACAACTGCTGTAATAAGCACCAACAGTTTAGTATAATTAAGCTTCTTCCTCGTTGCCATTTCTTCCTCTGCACCAGCCTTCCCTGCAGGCTCTGCCAGTGGCGGCTCCTGCGTAATCTTAGCTACGGTTTTTTCTTCCTGCGGCAAGCTGCTGCGCACAGGCTTCATTATCACTGTGGCGCCTTCATCCTGCTTATCAACGCAGGCAGCGGTCTGCGTCTTAACAGGCCCCAGCTCCTGCGTATAATCCTCGCTGCTAAAGGGAAACAGCCTCATCTTAAGGCTCAAGAGATCGCGGCGCAGCTGTCCGGCGCTGGCATAACGGTCCTCATTGCGCTTGGCTAAGGCCTTGTTGATAATCTCCTGCAGCCCGTCGGGAACATTTTCCATATAATCAACCAGCTGAGGTACAGGCTTTTCTACGTGCATCATAGCCACGGCAACAGCCGTTGCCCCCACATAGGGAACCTGACCCGTCAGCATTTCAAACAACACAATGCCAAGCGAATATACATCGCTGGAGGCTGTGACCTTATTGCCGCAAGCCTGCTCCGGCGAAATATAATGTACAGACCCCATCACCGACTTAGAATAAACCATAGTTTGGTTAGTCACCATTTTGGCAATACCAAAATCGGCAATCTTGGGGTTCATATTTTTATCGATCAAAATATTCTGCGGTTTAATATCGCAGTGGATGATATTGTGACTGTGTGCGTGCTGCAGGGCATCTGCCAGGCGCACACCTATTTCCAGGGCCGCACCCACGCTCAGCCTGTGCTCCTGCATATATTCCTTCAGCGTCACACCATCGACGTATTCCATGACAATGTATTGGTTATTGCCCTCGGATACAACATCATAAATGTTAATGATATAGGGATGCACCAGGCGTGCTGCCGATTTCGCCTCCCTGCGGAACTGCTCTAACAGCTCCTTGTCCTCTAAAAACTGGTCTCGCAGCATCTTTACTGCCACGTTGCGATCCAAAAGCTGGTCGTGGGCCAAAAAGACTTCGGCCATGCCGCCATAGCCAATGGGCCTGATAAGCTCATAGCGCCTATTTAAAATGGTCTTGCCATTTTTATCCATTACAGCTTTCCTCCCCCTGCATTGTCAAATCAAGTAATATTAAGGATACGTTGTCGCGGCCGCCGTTGTCCAGGCTCCGCTCCAAAAGCGCGTCTGCAGCCTGCTCCACATCGGCGTAGCCCATAATAGCGCTAATCTCGTCCGCGCGCAGCATGTCCGAAAGACCGTCGCTACACAATAGAAGCCTGTCGCCCTCCTGCAAGCTGAAGGTGAAGAAATCGGCCTGCACCTGTTCGTACACGCCCAAAGCCTGCAGCAGGATGTGGCGCTGCGGATGCACAAACGCTTCTTCAGCAGTAATCTTACCCTGCAAGCGCAGGTCCTCCACCAGCGTATGGTCACGCGTCAGTTGACGCAGCTCGCCTGCACGGTACAGATATAAGCGGCTGTCACCTACATGGCAGCAGCAGGCTGTGCCGTCTCCCGGCAGGTACAGCGCCGTCATGGTCGTACCCATGCCTGTGTAGGCTTCATTGCTCACGGCCATTTTGTAAACATGGGTGTTGGCCTTATCAAAGGCCTCCAGCATTGTCTTGCAGATGTTTTGTTCACCCTGCTCATGGCGCAGGCTGTGTGTAGCAGCCTCAAACGCCTTGATGGTGCTACGGCTGGCGATTTCCCCTGCCGCATAGCCGCCCATACCGTCTGCCACCGCAAACAGATACGGCTCACGCACTAGCAGCGCATCCTCGTTATTCTCCCTGACTAAACCCACATGGGTTCTGCTGATTACGCGCATTATTTTTGCTCCTGTTCCCTGGCAAATTTGGCCCGCAACTGACCGCAGGCCGCATCAATATCCTTGCCCATTTCCTTGCGCACAGTGGCGTTAATCCTGTTTTTCTGCAAAACCCTTAAAAAGCGCTCCACCGCATTCTTGGACGGACGCTCAAAGCCCTGCTCCGGCACGGGATTTGCCGGTATCAAATTCACTGCAGCCTGCTTATAGCGCAGATAGTTGCTCAAAAGCTCCGCATCCTGCACGCTGTCGTTCTTGCCCTTCAGCAAGATATATTCATAGGTTATCTGTCTGCCGCTGGCCTTGCTATATTCCTCGGCTACCGTCAGCACGTCTACAAAGGGATAGCCCTTGTTGACAGGCATCAGCGCGCTTCGCAGCTCATTTTTTACTGCGTGCAGCGATATCGCCAGGTTGATGGGCTTTCCCTGCTCCGCTAAACGCTCGATGCCCGGGATAATGCCGCAGGTGGAAAGCGTCATATTGCGGTAGCTCATATTGCAGGTGTTCTCACGGTGCAAAAAGTCTAGTGCAGCCAGCACATTGTCAAAATTGAGCATTGGCTCGCCACTACCCATGACCACCACTCTGCTCACCATGGCGTTTTGCGCACGCAGGCGCTCGTTAAACAGGTAAACCTGCGCTACGATTTCTGCAGCAGTCAAATTACGTACAGCACCCTTAAGACCGCTGGCGCAAAAGGCACAGTGCATATCGCAGCCCACCTGGCTGGAAACGCACACGCTGTAGCCATAATCATGGTGCATCAGCACAGTTTCCACCGAATTGCCGTCAGGTAAGCCCAAAAGCAGCTTGCTGGTCATGCCGTCGGCAGAATTCTGCTCGCGCAGGATTTGGAGCTTACGCGGCAGCACGCAAAAGCTTTTTTCTAACAGGGCTATGTCTGCCTTGCCCAGGTTGTGCATAGCAGCAAAGTCAAACACGGACTTTTGATACAGCCATTGAAAAACCTGCTTGGCACGAAACCTTTTCAGGCCTGCGCTGACAAAAAGCTCCCCTAATTCTTCTATTGTTAAAGCAAAAATGTCCTGCATTTTCTAACCTCTTGCCTTAGTATAAGACTATTTCTTTTGCAGCTTGCAGATATAGAAGCCGTCAATCCCGTCGTTTTGTGGCAAAAGCTGCAGCTCATCAACCATCTCGCCTGTACGTGGATGGACAAAGGGCACGCGCTGCCATTCGGGATTATTGTTCAAAAACTCCTCGACCAGATAATGATTCTCACTCTGCTCGATCGTGCAGGTGCTATAAATCAGGCTGCCACCGCTCCTCACATATTGCGCTGCATTTTGCAAAATCGCCAGCTGCAGCGGTGGAAACAGCTTCAAATCCTTCCGCTGCTTACGCCAGCGTGCCTCCGCACGGCGGCGCAGCACTCCCAGCCCCGAGCAGGGAGCATCCACCAACACCCTGTCAAATGCACCCAGCCAGTCGCTGCGTAGCTGCGTAGCGTCATTTAGCTCTGCCTTGATGCTGCGCAGGCCAAGACGTCTGGCGTTTTCGGCAATCAGCTGCAGCTTGTGCTCGTGGATATCGCAGGCAATAATTTCACCATCGTCCTGCAGCAACTGCGCTATGTGCGTAGCCTTACCGCCGGGTGCGCTGCACAAATCCAGCACACGCATCCCGGGCGCTGCTTCCACAACGGTGGCAACAAGCATCGAGCTTTCGTCCTGAATATAAAAATGTCCCGGCAAAGCCTGCAGCAGTGCGTGCAGCGCAGGCAAGTGCTCTGCTACAATACCATCCGCACTCCAGACGGAGGCACGCACATCTGCACCAGTTTCTTGCAACGCCGCCAACAGCTTATCGCGCGTCGTCAAAAGCGTATTTGTGCGCAGGCACACAGGCGCCGCCGTATTATCAAAGGCCAGCAGACGCTCTGTCCCCCGCCTACCCCACGGTCCCAGCCAGCGTTTTACCAGCCAGCGGGGATGATAATACTTTAGCGACAGGTAGCCTGCATCATCCTGCACCTCGTCAGGCAAAGCAAAGGCACCTGCCTCCTGCTTGCGCAAAAGGCCGCGCAGCACGCCGTTGACAAACTTTGCACTGCCCTCGTGGCTCACTGCCCGTGCCAGCTTTACCGCCTCGTTTACGGCCGCGGACGCAGGAATGCGCGGCATATACAGCAGCTGGTAGGCGCTGATGCGCAGCACAGCCAAAATATCACCTGCTACCTTGGCCAAGGGACGCGTCACGCACTGCCCCAAGTACCAATCCAACGTACCGCAGGCCTTAACAG
>CAVAHH010000089.1:0-7352 GCA_963588395.1 bacterium | reverse complement strand
CGATAAAGAGCAGTGTACACAGTGGTGCCGGAGTCATTTCAGTGGCAGGCGCTGCCATTGGCGGCAACTTCGTGGTTGACGGCTTTACCAACAAGGTGGGAGTAAACGTGGGTGGCAACAGCATCGGTACAGACGCTATCCGCGCTGCTTCCTTTGAAGCTAAGGCTCAGAACAAGGTCAAGGAGGATATGTATCAGGGTAATTACAACGCAGCTTCAGCATTTGATGCTGCTCCCGGCGTGGGCGTTACCACTAACGATACTACTGTTTATACCAATATCACCGGTAATAAGATTTATGCCAACGCCATCGATATTGAAGCAGATGAAGCACGCAATTACGAAACGCAGATTGTTAATGCCGGCGGTGCTTTAGCTGACTTGGGCATCAGCGTATTGACGAACAACATTAATGCTAAGGCTGACAAGGTTATTAGCTTTATCAGCACTACGACCGATAGCAGTGGCAAGTCTACAGATACAATAACCAAGGTTGACGTCGGTGCTAAGCTGGATACAGTGGATCGTTATCTGGCAGAGCAAACCAGCTATATCACTGACAAGAACGTAAATGGTAGCCTGACTAAGGCCGGCATCAGCGAAAAGGACATTGTCAGCAATATGACTACCAAGCGCGGCGGCGACGCCACTGCCGAAGGTGTGCAGGTTGTTGTCAATAACAGCGAGCTGTATGCACAGGATGCGGTTACCATTAAAGCGCACGATAATAACAATTTAACAGCCGACAATGATCAGTACAGGCTTGCTGCCGGCTCAATCAATGTTGTGGTTTCGACTGCTGATGTCAACAGTAAGGTTGGCACCAGTGTTACCAACAGCACTATTTCGGCGATCAAAAAAAATAGCACCAATGTACCCTCGCAGGTAGAGATCAGCTCTATCAGCGATGGACAGATCAATAATAAAGCAGTACAGGGGTACGTTAACCTAGGCACCATCTACCACGCTTCTACAGAAACAACGATTGGTGGAGAGAACAAGGTTCTGCTGGATAAGGCCGCCATTAACAGCCAAGTGATTGCCGTAGGCGCTAAGGACGCACTCAATAACCGTACGGAAACTAAGGGGTATAACATCTCTCTTGTTCCCATGGGTGCATTGTATGCGACAGCGCAGACCAAGAGCAATAATAGCGTAGAAATTAAAAACGGCAGCCAGCTTTTGGCAGGCTACACCAGAACCACAGCTGAAGATGGAACAGTGACCTATGATAAGATCGATGGCGATAGCGGTATTACTATCCGTGCCGACAAGACTAATAAGGTAGAGTCTGTTATTAATGAAATCAGAGTTGCCGGTCTCAGTGGCAATGGCCTGATTGTTACTGCTATTGACGGTGAGGAAAGCGATGCAGCCAACAGCATGAGCGCACAGAACACCGTTACTATTGCAGGCAGTACCTTCAAGACCAGCGGCAATATTTTGGCTACAGCTACCAAGCAGCTGGGAGTTGATGCTACGCTGGAATCCTATGGTGGAGCACTTGCAGGTGTGAGTGTTGGCAAGTCCTTTGCCTATGCTACGGGCGCATCGCGCTTGGAGAGTGGCGAGGGCAATAGCTATCTGGCAGATGGCAACGTCAGCCTGCAGTCCGTCATCAGCAAGCAGGATGGCGCAGATAGCAGCATTAAAGCTAGTATGACTGCTAACAGCCTTTCGGGCATTGGTGTTGGCGTAGGCGTAAACGAGGCTAAGGTTGTTTATAACGAAAAGGCCGAGGTTATTGCCAGCAAAGCAGTTTACCAGGCAGATACGCTGAATATCAACGCTATACACAACGTGGATGTATCCAACACCTCCAAGGGTGTTGAGGTTGGTGTGCTTGCTAGCGGCACCATGCTGGCCGATAGCTACATTACTGCTGATACCGTAGTAACTGCAGGTGGCGTAGATTACGCTATGAACGATGCTACCTCCGGCAACGATTATTATGAAACTGACGCAGATGGCAACATCATTATAGATGAAACAACCCAAAAGCCGAAGCTGAAGCACCCGGAATATTATGTTGTGAATGCCGATGGCTATGTAGTAGAGGACGAGACGACACACCAGGCTAAGCTGAAGCATCCGGAGCTTATCAGCGGCGTGAACGATGTTAAGGTGAGCGGCAATGCTAATATTACCGAAAACATCCTGGCCCAGGGTGGCGGCGGCGGTGTTATCGACATTAGCCCGCTGTCCAGCAAGGCACTCAATATCCTCAAAACCAACACCGTAACTAACGTATATGGTGATTGGCGTCCGACAAATACCTTTACTGCCGAAGCTCTCAACAAGGATAGCATTAAGCAGGAAAGCACATCCTTTAATGTGATCGGTATCGGCTACGGTGGTACCAAGAACTACAACGTAGTACAACATAACGCACAGCTCAACGTGGGCGATGCATCGCACGCTGCCGATATTCAGACTAGTGGCAAGCAGCTCTTTCAGGCAGGTAACGACGTTAACCATGATGTAAGGATGAGCGCTGATGGCGGCGGCGTGCTGGTAGGCAGTGCTGCAACCATGGGTACCAAGTACGAGGATCAGGCAAGCAAGTACGCCAGCAAGGTTAACTTCACCCAGGCTAAGCTCACCAGCAACAGCGACGGTCAGGCAAGCGACAGTAGCATCAACGCGCAAAGCTTCACCACCGGCACGCTCAGATATGACAATGAGCTAATGAGCGGCGGTGTGATTGACGTTGTTCACAACGACAGCATTCACGACATCACCTATGATAATGGTGTGAGCGTGGGCGCAGGCTCTGCTATCACCACTAAGGACAAGAACCAGGACATCAAGCTGGCCTCCTATGATAATACCAAGGCGGAATTTAACACATTCTCCCGTGGTGCAGGCCTGGCAACTCTTGTTTATGGTACGACTGACGTTAACTTCACCCGTAATTCCTCCATTAACGTGGATAAGGACGCAAGCCTTGACAGTGCGCACGATACTTATCTGAACGCCAGCGCGGATTTGAATAATGCCAGCTCGCAGCTGGATTATAAGGCATTGGCAACTGCTTATGCTAAATCCGTCATTCCGGCATGGACCTCGCCTGAGGTTAACAACCACATGACGCAAAACAACGTGGTTACTGTTAGCGGTCTGTCCAAGAGCGTACACAACGCCAATATTACCGCTACCGCAGGCAGGAACACCATCAAGACCGACGCTGTTAAGTACAAATGGTATACAGGTGAATCCAGCGAGGGTCAGTTTATCGCTACCGACGATGGCGAAGCTAATGCTCAGCAGACTGCCAACAACAGGGTGGATATCACAAGCACAGGCCACGTATTGGCAGGTACTCACAGCAACCTGAACCTGGTTATCAATGGTAACCTTACCGACAAGGACGGCAACTACGATTCCAGCGGCGTTACTGTTGACTTTGCAGGCGAAGACAAGACCAAGAGCGGTTCGGAATGGTTTGACCTGAGCACTATTTCCAAGGACGGTATCATCAGCATCAACAATCCGCTATATAACCATTATGTAGAGCTGGCCGAATCCATGAGCGGTTACGACCAAGGCTCTGAGCAGTACAAATCGCTTAAGACAGAGCTGGAGGCTTTGCAGGGCGATATGATTAAATCTGGCTTTGGCTATTACGCAACCGATGAAAGCGGCACACAGACCTTCGTCGTAATCAAGAACCGTGCTATGGCCGGCATTGAGCTGTCTGATATCAACGTTTCCGGTGGAAACATTAATATCAACACTGACAAGCTGGAGGGTGCAGGTACTCTGGAGGCTAAGGGTGCTAATGACATCACTATCACCAACAACAGCAATATGCACCTGCTGGTAAACGATGTTATCATCCAAGAGCCCGGCGGCATGGTTAATATCAACGGTGTTTCTGTTGATAAGGACACCATCCATACCAAGGATAGCATCAAGAAGGTTACCGAAAATTATAGCGGCGAGCTTATTTCCAACCCGACAACCGGTGCTAATTCCTCCATTAATATCACTAACACAGGTATTACGTCCCAGAAGCTGCAAAAGTACACCAATACGGATATTACCGTACAGGGTACCGTGCAGAACATCAGCGGCGACGTAACACTGCGCAATGAAAACAGCAATATCAACATAGATAACGCCAAGATTTTGGGCCAGAACACCAAGGTTATTGCCGACAAGGGCTCTGTTTCGCAGACCACTGACGGTTACACAACTATTGGCCGTGACCCCATTGCCTGGTATCAGTTCAGCCAGACTATCGCCGAAAAGATTCAGCGCTATGTTACCAAGCTGGTGGCAGACAACAAGGCAGACCAGTTCCATGCAGACAGCTACGATGATTATTGCAACTACCTGCTCAAGAACGCAGGCGATATCGGCCTGACTGCTGCCGAAATCAGCACTATCAAGGAAAAACAGGCAGATTATGCAGCTATCGCCAGCGGTGAAAAGGACGGCGGCAACGGTATTTTCGGCGGCGACAATATTTATATTTCCGCACGTAGCATCAATATCGACGGCCTTATCCAGAGCGGCTATAATAATTATTCTGTAAAATACACCGACAGCATGAAGAGTAACATCAACAAGCTGGACAGTGATTATGCTGCAAGCGGCACAGTGTTGACAGATAAGGATGTTTTGGGCAACAAGGCATACCTCATCAATGGTGATGATGAGTACGGCGCAATCTATGATTCCACCAACAAATGCTATAGATATGGCATCCGTCTGTACTATAATCCTTCGACCAAGTCCATATTGACCGAGGATGTCAACACCGGCGGCGGCAAGATTTACCTCAACGGTGCCATTACCAGCACAGGCAACGGCCGTATCTTGGCAATGGATGGTGCTGCCGATGTTATAATTGACCTGGACAAGGCAGCAGAAGAAAACGAGCGCAAGCTGGTGCTGAGCGATATCAAGGTTAATAACGTGGACGGTCTTATCAGCATCCGCGACACCTCCAAAAAGCTGCTTACGGAATATGCTAAGCATGACGGTGTATTCTCTAATCGTACTGCCAGCTACGTGGATGGCAAGATTGGTGATTTTAGCGATTGGACTGAATCCGATGGTACCTACCAGCCCTTGAACGGTTCCACCTTGAACTGGACTGGCGGGACCAGCGGTGACACCACTACTACACACTACGTAGGCAAGGTAAAGACTTACGTTTGGGGCCTGATTACTATCGATGATGGCAATAGAGTTGACAGCATCAAGAATCATGGTGGTAGCGTCAGCACAACAACCGATTCCAGCCAGGGCGGCGGCCAGCTTGCCAACGGTGTATATTATGACACCAACGCCAAGACCTATGGCTTCAGCGTCATTGGCCAGCAGAATACTGACAAGGCCTGGGATACGGATGTAGTAACCAGCAAGGATACCCCGTGGTATTATGCAGGCTTCTATACGGAATATACCTTTAAATGGGATAATATCAAGACCAGCTCCACCAGCTCCACCTACAGCCTCAAGGCTGATAAGCCTATCAGTGTAGGTCTGCTGGATTCTGCAAGTGGCGGCATTCACGTTAGAAACTATGGCGATATACTGCTTAAGGGCACGGTAGCCAATGCTTCCGTTAAGGATGTAGATGGCAATACCAATGGCGTCGGTTCTGTCAGCATGGATTCTATGAGAGGCTCGATCGTCGGCTATAACAGCAGCGTAGACGTTATGACCGATAAACTCTCGGCTTATGCCTACAAGGATGTGAGCCTTACACAGTCCACCTTGGGCAAGACTGCTAATATATACCTTCATTCCAGTAATGGCAATATCAACCTGGAATCCACTAGCGGTGATATCGTTCTGCGCGGTGAAATCGACGGCAGAACCGGTGCTCTCAATGGCACCTTTGCTGTGGCAGCAACAGGTAATATCACTACCCCAAGGAATGACGATGGCAGCTACGGCGCAGAAAAAATTGTTGGTAGGCGTATAATTTTGGACAGCCAGGGCTCTGTAGATGTGCGTGTTGCACCCGGCACCGAAATTTATAATAATGGTACTGCTTCTGACGGCTTAAGCATTGAAGCAGCAGGCGATATCAAGGTTTACCATGCCGAGGGTGAAAACACCAACCTCAATATCGGCGTGATCGAAAGCACAGACGGCAACGTTACTCTGGAAACCCAGGGCAGCTTTGTGGATGTTGTAGACGACAACTCCCTGTCTGATGCCAAGGATAAGCTGGAATACTGGCGCGAAATGGGCCTGATCAGCGATAGCGATGCAGATAGCGAAAGCACAGACAGCGCTGCTAAGGCTAAGGCACAGGTTATGAAGAACGTCAAGGCTCAGCTGGCTTATCTGTCCAGTAAGGACGATGGCACCGGCGTGGACGAGGCTCAGCTCAACAAGTACATTGATGTAGCCAACGCCTTCAATAGTATTGCCAAGACCTACCAGGACGAAATGAAGGCAGCAGGCACAGACACCACCAAGCAGGCAGAGGCTAAGGCTAAGTACGAGGCAGCTACCAGCGTATTCTTTGCTCAGGATGCTTATGCAGGCATGAGCGAGAGCGCGCAAAAGGCCATCGTAAACTACGCTGAGGCTGATGTATATGACGGCTATGGCTGGAGCGCCAACGAGCTGCTGTACGCAATTCAATACAGTGTTCTCAACAGCAAACCCGGCCAGATCGTTTTAGGTGATACTGCCAACGTTAAGGGTAACAACATCACCCTCAAGGCCGGTCGCGGCGTAGGCGTGGATGCTGCTGATATCACCATTGCCAAGGATAAGCTCAGCGAGCTGGAAAACATGAAGATTCTCTCGCAGGCCAAGGCAGGCGACCTCACCTGGAACGATGACGGCAGCGTAACTGTCAGGATGCAAAAGCCTATTTTGGTTGACTTCAACGATCCGCAGGAGGGCAAGATCAACGTACAGGCTACGGATAATGTATATCTTGCCAGCATCAACGGCAGCGCGCTTAATATCGATGGTTCTATTACCACTACCAAGGATATCAAGCTGATGGCCGCTAAGGGTCTTACTACCTCCGACAGTGCCGTGCTTTCGGGCCACAACCTGACGCTGTACGGCGGCGAGGGCAGCATTGGTTCTTTGGAGCATGCTGTTAAGCTGGATAAGATTACCGGTGTATTGGATGCCAACACCGCTATTACCGATCCTGATGATAAAGAAAAGAACTTGGGCATCTATATTGAAAAGAGCGAAAATGGTGCGCTCACTTTGCAGAACGTTGTAACCGGCGACCTGTATATCAATACTAACGCTGATTTGCAATGGACCACTGAGACGGGCAAGACTGGCAGCTATATCAACGCCAAGACTATCACCATCGAATCCAAGGATGCCAATGGCGTATCCATCGGCACGGAGGAC
>CAVAHH010000088.1:0-7353 GCA_963588395.1 bacterium | reverse complement strand
GTGCTAACGTTGTTGGCGTCCAGCACAACCGTAGCGATGCCAACATGGCTATCACGGGCTGCTTCCTCAAGCTGGAGCTGGAAACACGTGACGCCAAGCAGATTCAGGAAATCAAGGATAAGCTTACGGCAGCAGGCTTCAGCCTTCTGCACGACAAAGCAGTGCACTATTAACAAGGCAAACAAACAACCCACAGCTTACAAATTACGTAAGCTGTGGGTTTATTTTATCTGTGTATATTTGTGCGTCAAAGCTTTAGCCATGCAGCAAAAGCTTATTCCTCTGCGCTTTGCACATGCAGCTGCGCCAAGGCCTGCTTGGCTGCATGCTGCTCTGAGTCCTTTTTAGTACGGCCACTGCCCTCGCCAATAATCTTGCTTCCCAGCATAACGCGCGAGGTAAACATTTTGTGGTGCTCCGGACCGGTGCTGCTAAGCAGCACGTAATGAATATCCGCATCACCGTCACGTTGCAGATATTCCTGCAGACGCGTCTTGTAATCATTAAAAATACCATGATGGCAGATATAGTCAATTTCAGGCTGCATCATGTCCAAAATATAGCTTCTGGCCACCTCAAAGCCTTGATCCAGGTAAATAGCACCCAAAACAGATTCAAAAGCATCCGCGAGGATGGAGGGACGCTCGCGTCCTCCACTCAGCTCCTCACCTTTACCCAGCTTCAGATGCTCGCCCAGGTGAATCTTTTTGGCATACTCATACAGGGATGCTTCGCACACCAGGTAAGCGCGTAGCTTCGTCAGCTGTCCCTCTGCCAGGTCAGGAAAATTTTTGTACATATAAGTGCTCACAATGACGCTGAGCACAGAATCGCCCAAAAACTCAATACGCTCGTTGTGGTGCGGTTTAGGATATTGCTTAGCTTCGTGGGCGTAGGACGTATGGGTCAGTGCCATGTCCAGCAGCTCCAAATCACGCATCTGGATGCCCAGCCCCTGACAGAAGCTTCTTAGCTGCTGTATACGTGTTTCCTGCATTTTCATCAACCTTGCTTTTTAGTCAACGTATTTTTTGAAAACGATGCTTGCATTGTGGCCGCCAAAGCCCAGGTTATCACTCAGTGCGACATTAACAACCTTCTTACGTGCTACGTTCGGCACATAATCCAGATCCAGCGGTCCTTCAGGATCGTCTAAATCCTTGTCCTGATAGTTGATAGTCGGCGGAATCAGATCGTTTTCGATAGTCATAACGGTAGCGATAGCTTCTACACCGCCGGCAGCGCCCAGCAAATGGCCGATCATGGATTTGTTGGAGCTGATGCACAGCTCATAAGCATGGTCACCAAATACTTTTTTGAAGGCAATGGTTTCACCCAGGTCGTTGCGGTGGGTAGAAGTACCATGAGCGTTGATGTAATCAACCTCCTCAGGCTTAACACCGGCGTCAGCAACAGCAGCTGCAATGCAGGCTGCCGGGGTCTCACCGGTCGGGTCGGGAGCAGTGATGTGGTAAGCGTCGCAGTTCATAGCGAAGCCAACCAGCTCTGCGTAAATGTGCGCGCCACGTGCTTTGGCATGCTCCAGCTCTTCAAGCACCAGTACGCCGGCACCCTCGCCCATAACAAAGCCGTCACGCTTTTTATCAAAGGGGCAGGAAGCTGCTTCGGGGTTTTCGTTATTGGTGGACAATGCCTTCATGTTAGCAAAGCCGGCGATAGCAATCGGGGAAACAGCTGCTTCGGTGCCGCCGGCCAGCATAACGTCAGCATCGCCATATTGGATAGTGCGCAGTGCGTCACCGATGCAGTTGGTGCCGGTAGCGCAGGCGGTTACAATAGCGGTATTAGGTCCCTTGAGGCCGGTTGCGATAGCGATCTGACCGGCAGACATGTTGGGGATTTCCATTGGGATGAAGAACGGGCTGATCTTGGAGGGTCCTTTAGCACCCAGCTTAAGAGACTGCTCCAGGAAGGTGTGGATGCCGCCGATACCGCTGCCAACGCACACGCCGCAACGCAGAGCATCTTCCTTAGTCATATCCAGCTTGGCATCCTCAATAGCCAGCTTAGCAGCTGCTACAGCAAAGTGGGTTACGCGATCCATACGCTTGCCTTCCTTTTTATCGATAAAGGCAGTGTAGTCAAAGTCCTTAACCTCGCCGGCAATCTTTACGCTAAAGTCAGTAGTATCAAATTGGGTAATTTCACCAATGCCAGACTTGCCTGCAACCAAGTTGCTCCAAAAGGCATCCTTACCGATACCGATAGGAGTTACAGGACCAACACCAGTAACAACAACTCTTCTTTTACTCAAAATAGTTCACCTCGTAATTAAATTTTTGCAATTTCTTCCTTTATGCGCCTGAAGATTTCTTTAACAGGCAGTATTTCCTTAATTTTCCACATATTGGCACCGGTGAAAACCAGGCCGGTTTCTACGTCACCCTGCTGCGCACGGGTCAGCGCCCTGATAATACAGAAGCTGTGCGTGCAGTGCTTAAGGCACAAATCACAGGTCGTAGGCTTGGGAGCTCTATTTTCTAAAGATAGCTGCGCAAAGGGATTGCGGATAGCGCGTCCCTTATAGCCGACAGGGCTGTCAATCTGCACAACATCTTCTTTAGTCATTTTTAAGTAAAATTCTTTAAGAGCAGGTGCGCCGTTCGATTCCTCGCTGGCAGCAAATCTGCTACCCATCTGCACACCGCTCGCACCCAGCTTCAAAAGCTCGGCGACATCACTGCCGCAGACAGCGCCGCCGGCAGCAATAACAGGTATATTAACGGATTTAACAATGTCCGGAAGTATCTCTTTTATGGATTGCTGGGTTCCCAGGTGTCCGCCTGCCTCCGTGCCTTCGACAACGATAGCAGAGGCTCCCAGCTTCTCAGAAATTTTAGCCAGCTTAACAGAAGAAACAATAGGTACTACTTCAACACCATATTTACGTCCGACGGCAAAAATATCTCTTGAAAAACCGGCGCCGGCCACGATTAAATCTATTTTCTCTTGTGCGGCAGTAGTAATCAGCCCCAAAAACTCGCGGGCAGCAAACATAGCATTGATGCCAATAATGCCCTTGCCGCCGGTCAGCTTTCTGGCCAAGCGTATTTCAGTACGCAGCTCATCAAAGCTCATTCCGGATGCAGCAATAAGGCCAATACCGCCTTCCTTTGCCACAGCAGCTGCTAAACGGGCAGTGGACAGCCTGATAGCCATGCCTCCTTGTACAATCGGTACTTCAGCAACAAGCTTACCGATTTTCAGCACTGGTAGTTTCAACAAATATCCCCCATTTCAGGACTAGAATAGCTTGTGTCAGGGAACCCTCAAGGGGTTCCCAAAACATAAGCCGGTAAAGCATTATTTTTCTTCATCCAGCAGCTTAACTGCATCAGCTACAGTGCGGATTTTTTCAGCCTTTTCATCAGGAATTTCAACACCGAATTCCTCTTCGAAAGCCATGATCAGTTCAACGATGTCGAGGGAGTCAGCGCCGAGGTCATCGATGAAAGCGGATTCCATCTTTACTTCGTCAGCGTCAACGCTCAGTTGTTCAACAGTGATGTCTCTTACTTTTTCGACAGTGCTCATTACGATTCACCTCCTTCCAAATGGTATAGTTGGCAGGGAGCCTTAGAAGGTCCCCTATTACATTACCATACCACCGTCAACATGTAAAGTCTGTCCGGTAATATAATTGGCGTCGTCGCTTACTAAGAAGACAACTGCCTTGGCAATATCAGTAGTTTCACCCAGCCTGTGCAGGGGTATAGAAGTAAGCATGCCTTCAACAACCTTGTCCGAAAGCACACTGGTCATATCGGTCTTAATAAAGCCGGGAGCAACTGCGTTGACATTGATGCCACGGGCAGCAACCTCCTTGGCAACAGCCTTGGTAAAGCCGATTACGCCTGCCTTGGCGGCTGCGTAGTTGGCCTGGCCTGCGTTGCCCATCAGACCGACAACAGAGCTGATGCTGACAATTTTGCCAGCCTTCTGCTTCATCATATATTTTACGGCAGCCTTGGTGCAGTTAAACACACCCTTTAAATTGGTGGTAAGCACTGCATCCCAGTCTTCCTCTTTCATACGCATCAAAAGACCATCGCGGGTGATACCTGCATTATTTACCAGGATATCAATGCGGCCAAACTCCTTGACAACGGTGTCAACCATGGTGGTAGCGGCTTCGTTGGACGAAATATCAGCCTGCACCACGAATGCCTTGCGTCCCATTGCTTCAATTTCTGCAGCAACCTCTTTTGCTGCAGCCTCACTGCCGGCGTAGTTAACCACAACGTCAGCGCCCTCGGCAGCCAGGGCCAGGGCAATCGCACGGCCAATGCCGCGGGATGCGCCGGTTACAAGAGCTTTTTTACCTTCAAGTTTCATAACTGTGTCCTTTCCCATTCACAAATTGATTATAGCAGATAATCAACGGACGATTTATTTTTCCAATGCCTCCAAGGTCTTAACCAAGCTTTCGGGGTTTTCTACGTTCAGCGCAGGCATGCCCTTAGCAATCTTTTTGGTAAAGCCTGTGAGCACCTTGCCGGGACCAACCTCAACAAAGGTGTCTACACCGCCGGCAACCATGTTGCGCACGCTGGTTTCCCACAGTACGGGCATAGCAGCCTGTTTAATGAGCAGCTTTTTGATTTCTTCGCCACTGGTCACTTCGTTTGCGGTTACGTTAGCCACAACAGGAACGGTGATATCGCTCACTGCGATAGGAGCAAGAACCTCAGCCAGACGGTCAGCTGCAGGCTGCATCAAAGTGCTGTGGAAGGGAGCGCTTACAGGCAGCAGAATGGCACGCTTGGCACCCGCAGCCTTCAAAGCGTCAATAGCCTTGTTTACAGCGTTAACCGCGCCGGCAATTACAACCTGACCGGGGCAGTTAAAGTTAACAGCCTGTACGGCCTCACCGCTTTCAGCCTCTACACTGCGGCAGATTTCGATAATCTTGTCGCTGTCAAGGCCAAGTACGGCAGCCATGCTGCCCTCGCCAACAGGAACAGCCTCCTGCATAAACTGGCCACGTTTATTAACAATGCGTACAGCGTCAGCAAATTTGAGCGCGCCGACGTTAACCAGAGCGCTGTATTCGCCCAGGCTATGACCTGCAGCGATGTCACAGCTTACACCATGCTCCTTGAGAACGGCAGCACAGGCAGTGCTGGCGGTCAAAATAGCGGGCTGGGTGTTAGCTGTCAGACGCAGCTGATCCTCAGGGCCTTCAAAGCACATCTTGGTGATCGAAAAGCCCAAAGCATCATCAGCTTCTTCAAAAATTTGCTTTACAACCGGATATTCATCATAAAAAGCCTTGCACATGCCAACGGTCTGCGAACCCTGGCCGGGAAATACGAATGCAATCTTACTCACGTTATAATCATCCTTTCCTAAAAAATTATTTACGTTATATGCTTATAGGAAAATGCCTTTGCGGCACTTATTTTCACTTCAGAGGCTACCTCAAAGATAACAGCTTTAGCAACGCAAGTTGTGCCTTATCGGCAGACTCTTATTTGCTCCATTTAAGGACGATAGCCGCCCAAGTCAAGCCTGCGCCAAAGCCATCGAGGATTATGTTATCACCCTTTTTGAGCGCGCCGGCCTTTTGCGCTTCGCACAAGGCAATAGGAATAGAAGCGGCAGAGGTGTTGGCGTACTTATCTACGTTTACCCAAACCTTTTCCATAGGCAGCTTCAAACGCTTGGCAGCAGAGGTGATAATGCGGTAGTTTGCCTGATGCGGGAAAAGCATATCCAGCTCCTCGGGCTTCATGTTGGCATTAGCCAGAGCACGCTTGGCCGTTTTACCCATGATCTGGATAGCAAACTTAAAGACCTCCTGACCGTTCATATGAATGGTGTGCTCCTTGGCTGCTACAGTTGCTTCGCTGGCCGGGTTGCGGCTGCCGCCTGCAGGCTGCAGCAGATGCTTGCCACCGTTGCCGTCTGCGCCCATGTCAATACCCAGCACGCCATAGCCCTCTTCAACCTCGCCGATAACGGCTGCACCGGCACCATCACCAAACAACACACAGGTGTTACGGTCGGTCCAGTTCATGATGCGGCTCAGCGTTTCAGCACCGATAATCAGCACCTTGTTATACAGGCCGCTCTTTACCATCTGGCTGGCAACGCCCAGGCTGTAAACAAAGCCGCTGCATCCTGCTGCCAGGTCAAAGGCAGCTGCGTTCTTCGCACCCAGGCGTGCCTGTACCAGGCAGGCGGTGGACGGGAAGATGTAATCACTGGAGGCGGTGCCAACAATTATTAAATCCAGCTCCTCGGCAGTTACACCGGCATCAGCCAATGCCTCCAGGGCAGCTTTATATGCCAGGTCACTGGTTGCTTCCTCGGGGGCAGCAATATGACGCTGCTTGATACCAGTGCGTTCGGTAATCCATTCATCACTGGTTTCAACAATCTTTTCCATGTCCTTGTTAGTGATAATTTTTTCAGGAACATAATGTCCTACGCCTAAAATACCAACAGCTCTTGTCATTGATCTATTTCCTCTTTCTTTTCTTGAGATTGCGCAATTTTATCCTTTATAATGCTCACAACATCCTGCTCGGCAAAGTCCATAGCTACGTGGATGGCGTTGGTTATGGCCTTAGCCTTGGAGCTACCGTGGCAGATAATAAAGGGTGCGCGGATACCGAGCAGCAACGCGCCGCCATATTCCGCCGGGTCCAGGCGCTTCTTTAAGCCCTTGAGCGCCGGCTTGATCAAGAGGCCGCCAAGCTTTGCCAGCACACCACCCTGCATGATTGCATCCTTGATCAGGGTCATGATAGCCTTAGCCAGACCTTCACCAAACTTCAGGACGACGTTACCAACAAAACCATCGCAGACGACCACGTCCACAGTGCCTTTGTTGATATCACGGCCTTCGACGTTGCCGATAAAATTTATGGTCTGCTCGGCCTTGAGCAACGGATAAGTTGCCAGTGCCTGCTCGTTACCCTTAGTTTCTTCTTCACCGATGTTCAAAAGTCCTACCTTCGGCGTAGAAATCTTTAGGATTTTTTCGGCATACACCGTACCCATAATAGCACTTTGCACCATATGCTCAGGCTTGGCGTCAACCTTGGCGCCGCTGTCTAGCACAACTGTGGTGCCTGTAAGGCTGGGGATAGGCGTTGCAATCGCCGGCCGTTCCACACCCTTGATACGTCCCACGCAAAAGAGCGCCGACGCTACAGCCGCACCCGTGCTGCCCGAAGAAACCAAGGCATCACATTCCTTATTGCGCAGCAGCCTTGCCGCTACTACGATTGAAGCATCCTTTTTGGATTTTACCGCAATCGCAGGGTGCTCGTTCATCGCTATTACCTCGCTGGCATGATGAATGGTAATCCTCGGCTCCTTATC
>CAVAHH010000087.1:0-7393 GCA_963588395.1 bacterium | reverse complement strand
CCTTAAGCTATATTATGCACCATTTGGTGGCAGCTGTCCCTACACCAAAGGTTAATAAGAGTAGGATTTATTGGAAAATTGTTAAAAGGCTTATCTTAAGGCTGCTAATGCGTCAGGATTTGCTGTTATAAATCAATGCTAGACTTTGTAAATTTTATTTTATGGTCGGGGCTGCTGTAACAGTCAAGGTTGCAAAGGATGTGCCAAAGTGTTATATTAAGGCTAGAATATGAGAAAACGAGGTGCGTTATGCTTACTGCTGCAGATTTTGAAAAGCTTGGCTTTTGGGAGGACAATACACCGGAGGAAAATATCACGGTGTATGGTATGGACTTTGGCAGTGATTATGTTGTGCTGACGGATGATTTGGGCAAAACACCGCTTGATGCCAAAAAGTTTATTGTTGTAGCTGCCTATGATGACAGTGACTGCTTTTTGTGGGGTGTGGAGCTGAAAAACTTTGCAGCATTAAAGACGTTGTGCGGACAATATCCTGCAGGGAGTAGTGAGCTGCTGCAGGCGCTGCACGATTACAGACTGCCCAAATAACAAGGCAAATAAAAAGGCTGCTGTCACCGGCATCTCTTTATCTGGAGATGCTATAGTGACAACAGCTTTTTAGTTTTGTGCTTATTGCATTTCGAATACAGTGTCTACGCTGGCCTTAATGGTGATATCCTGCGCGGCGATGCTGGTTTCGGCAGCGCTGTTATCAATTGCAGCCATCAGCTTGTAGTTGGCAAAGGCACGTCCGCTGCCACCGCTATAGTTGGTGATGCTCGCAGAAAGCAGCTTTCCGAGCGTACGTCCGCCGGCGTTGGCCACGACTGCGGCCTGCTGACGTGCGTTTTGCGTAGCCTGTGCCAGCAGGGTGTTGCGGTACATATCGCGGTTGCTGATGCTAAAATCAATATTATTGATGCTGTCGATGCCGGCGGCGCTGATTTTATCAATAACGCTGCCAAGCTTTTGTATATCCTTAAGCTTGATGCGGACGCTGTTGCTGGCGGTGTAGCCTGTCACCTTGCCCTTTACGTCTGTATCAGGATAGAGCGTATAGCTGCTGGTGGTGATGTCATTGGATAAGATGTTGCAGCCTAAAAGGTTATGGCGTACAGCGTCCATCTTTTGGGCTGCAGCACTGGTGGCTTCAGCGGCGGTGCGTCCCTTGCCGTTTACATCAAAGCTGATAGCCGCGGTGTCAGGTGCTACCTCGATGCTGGCACTGGCACTGACGCTGATGTGTGGTACATCACTGGCAGCAGCACTGATACTGCCAGCTGCTAATAGACAGGCAGTAAGCAGAGTAAAGAATAGACCTTTGATTTTGCGCATAAAAATGCCTCCCTAATAATTTGTTGCCCTTAGTATAGCACATAATTGTGGCAGGTAGATGAAAAACACTAAAATAACAAAAATTAAATTAACAGTACTAATAGCAGTCAATGAAATTTTAGCAGCTTATAGTCAATATATGCTATAATATGTTGAAGAATAATTACCGAGGTGAAGTGCGTGCAGGTGCAAAAAGGTGCAGAAACGTTTCTGCTGGAGGGTAATAATAACAAAGCAGTGCTTTTGCTGCATGGGTATACGGGTGCTCCCAGTGAAATGCGCCCCTTGGGCGAATATTTGCATTCGTTGGGCTACACGGTGCTGTGCCCGCGCCTTCCCGGTCATGGTACGGATGTGCAGGATTTGGAGCAGACAACGGCGGCGGACTGGTATGCTGTTTCTGAGCGTGCCTGCGTGGAGCTTTTGGCAGGCTTTAGCAGCGTTTATGTTGCCGGTCTTTCTATGGGCGGACTTTTGGCGATCAAGCTGGCAGCTACGCTGCCGGTGCGCAAGGCCGCTTTTATTGCGGCGCCTATCTTCGTGCAGGATAAAAGGGCACCATTTTTAGCTTTTTTGCGCTTCTTTATCCGTTATCTTCCCAAGCACAAAAAGAATTATCAGGAACTGGATAAGTATTGCATTACCTATAACAAAATGCCAACACGGCCCTTAATGAGTCTGTTTGCGCTCGTCCGTGAATGTAAAAATAGTTTGCTGGAAAAAATAAATATTCCCTGCCTTGTGCTGCAGTCGCGCATAGAGCATACGGTGCAGCCGCGTAGTGCGCAATATATATATGATAAGCTGGCAGGTAAGGCCAAAAAGCTGGTGTGGTTTGCACGCAGCGGTCACATTTTGACATTAGATGCAGAGCATGGTCGGGTTTTTAAGGAAATTGGCGATTTTTTTGCCGATTAAAAGGATTATGAAAGGTTAACGAAGAATTATGGATAAGTCACGATTAGAAAATAACGAATATAAATGGTGCTTTGCCTGTGGCAAGGATAACCCTAGCGGTCTGCATATGCGTTTTGAAATTGATGATGATAAATGCACTGCTTATTTTACGCCGCGGCGTGAGCACCAAAGCTACACGGGGCGTATGCATGGCGGCCTGGTGGCAGTGCTTTTGGACGAGGTGACGGGTAACTATCTTTTTTGTAAGGAGGGCAAGCCTTCCTATACGGCTAAAATAGAAATACGCTACCGTCAGCCGCTAGTGATCGGCGAGGAGGTTATCTGCACCGGACGTGAGCTGATGCGCAAGGGACGCATGGTGGAGATGCAGGGAACTATCTGCAAGAAGGATGGCACCGTGCTGGCAGAATCGTTGTCGAAGATGATGATTAAGGAAGAATAGATATTTATAGAACTGTTTGCTGGATTGAGGTGAATTTTATGCATAACAAGGATATACACGAAAAGGTTTTGGCATTTATGCGCGAAGCCAGCTACGCACCGATGACATCGGAGCAGCTGGTGGACGCGCTGGCGGATGTGTGCAGCACAAGCAAGCTGTGGCAGGAGCTGCTGGCGCTGGAGGAGAACGGCGAAATTATCCGCACGCGCTTTGATACCTACGGCCTGCCCGAAAAAATGGGACTGGTAGCAGGACGCTTTCAGCTGACGAGCAAGGGCTTTGGCTTCGTCATCCCGGACAACAAGGGTGATAAACCGGATGTTTTCATCCCACCCCGTTCGCTGAGTGGCGCCATGAACAACGACCGCGTGCTAGCACGTATAAATAATGATGCGCATGGCAAAAAGCCTGAGGGTGAGATTTTGCGTATCATCGTACATGCTAATAACAAGGTTGTAGGTATTTTTCATCAGACAGGTGATTTTGCCTTTGTCACCCCTGATGACAAGCGCATCGGCCAGGATGTTTACGTTATGCGTAAACATTTCAATGGCGCTAAGGACGGCCAAAAGGTAGTTGTGGAAATTACCGAATGGCCGCAGGAGCATCGTAAGGCAGAGGGAAGAGTGAGTGAAATTTTGGGCAACATCGGCGATGTGGGCCTGGAAATTCTTTCGATCATCAAACAAAATGATCTGCCGCTGCAGTTTCCTGATGCTGTGCTGGAGGCGGCACGCAAGGTGCCTAAAACGATAAAAAAGAGCGAGCTTGCCGGACGACGCGACCTGCGTGAGCGCACGGTAGTGACGGTGGATGGTGAGGACGCCAAGGATTTAGACGATGCTGTTTATGTAGAGCAGCTTGGGAAGAATGAATACCTTTTGGGCGTATATATTGCTGATGTCAGCTATTACGTTACCGAAGACAGCACCTTGGATAAGGAGGCGCGGGAGCGCGGTACCAGTGTTTATTTGGTGGATCGTGTCCTGCCGATGCTGCCAGAGCGTCTGTCCAATGGCATTTGCAGCCTGAACGCAGGCGAGGACCGCTTGTCGATGGCCTGCGAGATGCATATTGACAGCTTAGGTACTGTTTTGAGCTATGAAATCTTTCCTGCTGTTATCAATGTGCGCCACCGTCTGAGCTATAATATTGTGCGGGCGATTTTGGCAGGAGACAGCGCAATGTGCGAGCGCTATGAGGATATATTGCCGATGGTGGCACGCATGGACATTCTGCGGCAGATTCTACACGATAAGCGTGCTCGTCGTGGCGCTGTGGATTTTGAGCTGCCGGAGCAAAAGGTGATTTTAGATGAAAACCTGCATCCTATTGATATCGTGCAGCGTATTCATGGCAATGCTGAATCCATTATTGAGGAATTTATGCTGGCAGCTAATGAAACGGTGGCTAAGCATATGTTTGACGCGCATTGGCCGTTTATTTACCGCGTACATGACATTCCCAGCGAGGAAAGAATGCAGGAGTTTGCCAAGCTGCTGGCTAATTTCAACATTAAGTTCCGCGTGAAGGAGGAAACCGAGCCTAAGGATATCCAGCAGGCTGTGGCAGAGGTGGCAGGCAAGGCTGAGGAACGGCTGATTACTACGGTGGCCTTGCGGTCGATGAAGCAGGCTGTGTATCAGACAGATAATATTGGCCACTTTGGCCTGGCGGCGAAGTATTATACGCATTTTACCTCGCCTATCCGCCGTTATCCTGATTTGATTGTGCACCGTCTGCTGCGTGCGTGGATGCAGCAGCCTAAGCTGAAGGATAGCGAGGTAGAGCCGTTAGAGGAAAAGCTGGACGTTATCGCCGAGCATTCATCAATCCGCGAGCGTGCGGCTGCAGATGCGGAGCGTGCTACGGTGGACTTAAAGATGTGCGAATATATGGCGGGCCATATTGGCGAGGAATACGACGGTATTATCTCGGGTGTGACTGCCTTCGGCATGTTTGTAGAGCTGCCTAACGGCGTGGAAGGCCTGGTGCATATTTCCAGCCTGATGGACGATTATTACGAGTTTTACGAGGAGCGGTACGCTTTGGTAGGTACGCACAGTGGCAAGGCCTATCGTTTGGGTGATGCAGTGCGCATTGAGGTGATCAACGTCAACATCAGCGATGTAAGCATAGACTTTATCATGGCTGGCGAAAATGCCGGCGTGCGCGAGCATATCCGTCAGCAGCTTTTGGCAAAGCAAAAGCCTTCTAACGGACGCAGCAGCCAGAGCGCCGCACTAGCTGCCGCAACGCAAAAGAAGAAGCACGGCGCTGCCAAGGGTAGCAAGAATAAGGAGGCGGGCCGCCGTAGTGCCAAGCATGGCAAACCAATTGCCAAGAGCAAGGCGGGCAAGGGCCGCCGCGGTAAGAGTAAGAAGAGCAGGTAATTATGGCAGAGCAAAAAATTAAGATTATAGCAGAAAACCGTAAAGCACGTCATGATTTTACTATTTACGAAACCTTTGAGGCAGGCATTGCCCTGACAGGTACAGAGGTAAAATCGCTGCGTGCAGGCAAGGCCAATATGAAGGATAGCTATGCGCAGGTGACGCGTCAGGCGGAGGTCTTTGTGTACAATTTACACATCAGTCCTTATGACCATGGTAATATTTTTAACCATGATCCCTTGCGTAGCCGCCGCCTTTTGCTGCACCGCGCGGAGATCAATAAGCTCATCGGCAAGGTGAAGGAAAAGGGCTATGCGCTGGTGCCGCTCAAGCTGTACTTTAAGCATGGCCTGGTAAAAATGGAGCTAGCGCTGGCAGTGGGCAAAAAGCTGTATGATAAGCGTCAGGATATGGCTAAGCGTGATGCCAAGCGCGAAATGGAGCGCGCGCTCAAGGATAGAAACAGAGGCTGACAGGCGCACTTCACAGATTTTTCATGTGCAGTACCTTTGACTTTTTGACTAAGTCATAGTACAATATAGGTGTAGCGTATCGACTTACTTTTTACCGCTACGTTCCATTATTTGGGGATGTACTGGTTTCGACGGGGGTAGGTGCGGTATGATAAGCGAGCCGTGGTTCCATCTGCACGTTAATCGGTGGGACGTTTAAATATAAACGCTGATAAAGAATACGCTTTAGCAGCTTAATCTGCTAACTGTCTCCGAGCCTCTTCCTACGGGTGAGGAATGACAGTCAATTGTGGGATACCTTGTAGCTGACTCCCGTAGGCTGCAGGGGAAATTTTATGGGATAGCGATGTGACGGCCCGTCGTTAGGCAGTCGCAAAGCGAAACAAAATATGACGTCTGCGCTCGGAGAAAGTTGTATGGCAATATTTTCGGACAGGGGTTCGACTCCCCTCATCTCCACCAACCAAGAATACAAGGATGTAATCGTAGGTTCGCATTTAACAATGTCAGGATAAACGGTTACACGGTGGATAAACAAATCAATAATGGCTTGCCTTGAAACAGTGTCGACTTCGGTGATTTTCGCCTGAAAGTTATCCAGGATGGAGCGCACTTGTTCGGGCCCAAGAGCTGGCAGTTTAGAATTAGTTTCTACATCTGCCAGCTTTTGCTTTAGCTGGATCAGTTCAGCCTTAACAGCCTTAAGACGTGCAAAATCAAAATCATCACGATAATGCTGTATAGGTTATTTAGGCGGCGTTCGGCGGCGGCTTTGGCCTGTTTTGCACAATAAAGCAAACCATGGTAAAACATAAGTAGTTTGAGGTGCCATCCGGTATCCCGTATATCACGGAAAAGGCTTGTGAAAATCGCCTGACAGCAGCAAGCATTTGGCAGAATTAGAGCGCCTTGCAGAAAAGCGCAGCATAGCGGCAAAGGTGACGCCAGCCTGCAGCCTGGCACCAGGTGGCAGCAGTGACGGTAAGGTGATGGAAAATGCCATAGTGCGCATTGTGGAGCAGGAACAAAAGATTAGCGCTGTTCTTGCAAGACTCACGCAGCAGGAGGCCGAAGTTGAGGCTTTAATAGAGATTCTCCCTGACAGCCATACGAAGCTAATAATGCGCAGGCGCTACCTTAATTACCAAAAGTGGGAACGCATAGCGGAAGCAATGAGCTACAGCTACCAGCATATCCACAAGCTGCATGGGCAGGGACTGATGATGTTGCTGAACAGGGTAAACAACAAGAAGCGCCAAAAGCAGCGTGAAGATATACAACAGAATTTATTTTAGAAATAAAAAATGACTGTCAGTATAAAACTGATGGTCATTTTTTACATCTATACAAGCTAATAAAACACTTGACAAAAACCATCAAGCATAGTGTAATATAATCATCGAAAGAAAAGGGGAGTTACTAATGATTAAAATATTTTATGCGCTTGTTCTGCTACAAAATATTATACTTATGGTGCATAGCAATTTTGACGCGTTGAACGTTATATGCACGTTCATCACGGCGGTATGTATGGCTGTAATATTTTATCTGAACCGAAAGTAAGGAGGAAGCGTTATGGAGGAAAAAGTAAAAGGCACATGGGGCGGCAAGCGTCCCAATACAGGCGGTGCAAGACCAGGTGCAGGCCGTAAGAAGCTGGAGGGTGCTGCTGTGACCAAGCAGGTGCAATTCCGCTTGACCGCTGAGCAGGAAGTGATTGTAAAGCAGTTTGTGAAGTTGCTAAAGGCGGGGGAGATTACGCTGGAGGATTTAACACAAAAGAAGTGATGGGAGAAAATGCAATGAAAAAGATTAGAATATCAGATGTATTG
>CAVAHH010000086.1:0-7413 GCA_963588395.1 bacterium | reverse complement strand
GACCCGTTATGAAATGGCTCAAATCGTAGCAAAAGCTATGGCTAAAGGCGCAAACGTTGATAAGCTGGCTGCAGAATTTGCAGAAGAGCTGAATAACCTGGGTGTTCGCGTTGCTAACCTGGAGAAGAAGGCTGACAATGTAAAGGTAACCGGCGAAGTTCGTTACAAATACATGAGCAAAGACCGTACATCTAATGGTTATAGCGTTAACTACAGCAACCGTGAAAATGACCTGCGTTCCCGTATCTGGATTACCGGTCAGGTAAATGATGATTGGTCCTACACCGGCATGATTGAAAACGTTCAAGACTTTGACAACAATTCCGGTGATGAAAGCACCTCCTTCCAACGTGCTTACGTTGAAGGTAAGCTGGGCGGCTTGAATGTAACTGCCGGCCGTTACAATGGCTTCTTTGCTAATGGTAACATCTATGATAACCGTGTTGACGGCGTAGAGGTTTCCTATGGCAGCAACATTAAAGTAAAAGGCTTTGCCGGTAAAGCAGCTGATGGCTTGAATTTTGGTGATATTCCTGTTTTCTGGGGTGAAGAGGCTGTAGATGTCGAAGGCGGTAACTACTGTGGCGGCGAGCTGAGCGGTAGCTTTGGCGATTTCAACCTGGCTGCAGGCTATGTAAACTTCAAAGACATTGCTAAGGGAAGCGTTGTCGATGGCGAGTTAATAGGAGAAGGTTTTGATGACGCCATTTGGTACGTTGGCGCAGATTACACCATGGGTGATGTAAACCTGTCCGCTATGTACCTGAAGGGTGATGCCAGCTATAAAGATACTGATCTTGAATTAGTTGATGATGATGGCTGGACTGTTGGCCTGACCTATAAGGGTGCAGAAGCTGCAACTGCTGGCAGCTGGGGTCTGTTCGCTAACTACTATGACATGGGCATGGGTACTTACCTGGCACATACCACTGATGCAAATGTATTTGCTGGTCTTGGCTTCAAGGGCTATGGCGTAGGCGCTAACTATACCTTTGCTAAGAACATTGTTGGTACTGTTGCATACTATGACACCGAATGCAAGGCTAACAAGGACGTTGATGACCAACGCGTTTGGGCTGACCTGACCTTCACTTTCTAATTTGACGATTAGTTAGTTACAACTTAATAACACACGCGCGTAAAGAAACCGCCCACACTTGAAGAAAGTGCGGGCGGTTTTGGCTTCTTTATAACCCAGCCTGCTCTATGCCGCTGAACAAAAAGCCTAGGTGGTTGGTGGAATTGAGCAGTACCAGGCGCCAGGTGCCGTCCCTATATTCCAATACGTTGATGCAGGTGTTATCCTGCTTGATCTGCCAAAAGTGCGACATATCCAGTCCTAATAAGTCGCAGATAATGGCTTTATTGACTGCGTCATGTGCTGCTACCAAAACTGTTTTCCCCTCATATTTGGCCGCATATTCGTCAAACGCCGCACGTGCACGTCGGCGCACATCCTCCAGGCTTTCACCGCCGCCGGGCATTTGCACCAGCTGTGGCTGCGTGTGCCATTGGGCAAATTCTGTAGGATAGGCCTTTTGGATATCCTCTGCCAGCACACCCTCCCAACTGCCGTGGTTAATCTCTAGTAATCTTTCGTCTTTTTCTACTGGCAGGTTGTGCAGGTCTGCGCACATCTTGCAGGTCTGGAAGGACCGTGCCAAGGGGCTTGCTATGCACACATCAATAGGAATGTGGCGCAATCCTTCGGCAAGCAGGTAGCCCTGTCGCAGACCATGCTCGCTCAGCGGCGTGTCCTCCTGCCCTTGGTAGCGGCCTTGGATGTTCCAGGTTGTTTCACCATGCCTCACTAGTAAAATCTTCATATTTAGTAAGCGGCCAATAGGGCACTATCTGCTTTGTCATGGCTCCTAGACGTACTCCTAGTACGATGTCATCGCCATTTCGCACATCTAGCACCCTCTTGACCGCTTTCACTCCTTTCATGCTTAAGTAAATTCTAATGATTTCAGCCTTCGCAGTTAATCAGCTTGACGTCCAGGATGCCTTCTACGCCGCGCAGCTGCAGCATGATGTCATTGGGAATGTCGTCACCTACGGCAATGGCCATGATGTTGGTGTCGGATTTGGGGGTGCTGCCAACCTGCATGCCGTTGATGTTGATGCCGGCATTGCCAAGAATGGTGGCCATCTGGCCGATCATATTAGGCTTGTTGATGTGCGGAGCCAGAAGCAGGTAGCCTTCGGGAGTGAAGTCTACATGGTATTGATCAATTTGCACAATCTTGGGCTGCTTGCCGTCGAACAGCGTACCTTCGATTTTGTGCGTGCCCTTGGCGGTAGTAATGCGTACATTAATAGCAGTCGTGAAGTAACCAGGCTTATTGGCCTTGACCTCTTTTACCTCCAGGTTGCGCTTTTTGGCAATGCCGGGCGCATTAACAAAGTTAACACTGTCCTGCAATATGGGGTTCAAAAGACCCTTGAGAAAGGCGGTGGTGAGTGCCGGTGTTTCGGTTTCGGCCAGCGCACCGGTGTATTCCACCTCTACGCTCTTAATAGGACCGTCAGCCAGGTAAATGCCCACGGTACCCATGCGCTCTGCCAGCTTAAAGTAGGGTTGGATAACGGCAGCCACGCTCTTGGGGATGGGGGCCATATTAACAGCAGTCATTACCGGGCGGCCCTCCAAGGCATCAATTACGCCGTAGGCAACGTCCACAGCAACGCCGATTTGTGCTTCAACAGTGGATGCACCCAGATGCGGTGTTTGTACTACGTTGAAAAGTCCCAGGAAGGGGTTATTTTCTTTGGTTAAAGGTTCTGTCGGATATACGTCGATAGCAGCACCGGCGATTTTACCGCTCTTAACACCATCGGCAATAGCCTGCGGGTCCATGCAGCCGCCACGGGCGCAGTTGACGATGCGTACACCATCCTTCATTTTAGCAATGGCTTCGGCGTTGAGCATTTTTTCGGTTTCCTTGGTGAGCGGGGTGTGGATGGTAATGTAATCGGATTTTGCCAGCAGGGTGTCAAAATCTACCAGCTCTACGCCAACCTGATGCGCACGTTCCTCGGTGATGTAGGGGTCATAACCTATGGTGGTCATTTCCATAGCCTGCATACGCTTGGCGACGCGGCTGCCGATGCGGCCCACGCCGATGATACCAAGGGTTTTGCCCTGTACCTGGATGCCGTCAAAGGACTTGCGGTCCCATTTGCCCTCCTGGATGGATTGGTGTGCCTGCGGAATGTGGCGTGTCATGGCCATCATCATGGCTACAGTGTGCTCGGTGGCGGCCATAGTGTTGCCCTCGGGAGTGTTCAGTACAACAATGCCTTTGGCAGTAGCTGCAGCCACATCGATGTTATCAACGCCAACACCTGCGCGGCCGATAACCTTAAGACGGGTGGAGGCTTCGATAACCTCCTTGGTAACCTTGGTCATGCTACGTGTTACCAGGCCGTCATAATCGTTAATGACCTTAATAAGCTCATCCGGCTTCATATTAGGCATTACATCTACATCAAAATGCTCACGCAGCAGTGCTACGCCCTTTTCACTGATATCGTTGCTAACAAAAATTTTCATGTTAATCTTCCTTTCGCTTTATCTATTTTCTTTCATATAATCTGTCATAAAATCAGCCAATGCTTTGCAGGCTTCAAGCGGTACTGCGTTGTAGGCGCTGGCGCGGCAGCCTCCCACCAGGCGGTGACCGCCGATACCGACAAAGCCTGCGGCCTTGCCCTTAGCAACAAAATCCTTTTCCATCTCCGGCGTTGCCAGATTAAAGGTGATGTTCATCAAACTGCGGGCCTCCTTTTGCGCATGTCCCTTATAAAAGCCGTCGCTGTTATCGATAACGTCATAAATCAGCTTGGCCTTGGCAGCGTTGTTCTTGGCGATGGCGTTTACACCACCCTGCTTTTTGATCCAGTGCAGGGTTTTGTTCACCATATAAATAGCAAAAACCGGCGGTGTGTTGTACAGGGAATCGTTAGCAGCAAAGGTGCTGTATTTTAGCATCGTGGGCAGGTCCTGTCGTGCCGTTTCCAAAAAGGCTTTTTTGACGATAACGATGACCACGCCTGCAGGACCAAGGTTCTTTTGTGCACCTGCGTAGATCAAATCAAAATCAGCAACATTCACCTTGCGGGAGAGGATATCGCTGGACATATCGCAGATGATGGGTACGTCGAATTTAGGGAAGTCCTTGTATTCGGTGCCGTAAATGGTGTTGTTGGCTGTGAGGTGTACATATGATGTGTCAGGACGCAACTCAAACTGCTGCGGGATGTAGATGTGGTTTTGGTCGGCACTGCTGGCGGCTTCGTAAACCTCGCCGTAAAATTTGCCTTCGGCCATAGCCTTTTTGGCCCAGACACCGGTGTTGACATAGGCAGCATATTTTTTAGTGTGGAAGTTGGCTGCCGTCATTAAAAATTGGGTGCTGCCGCCGCCCTGGATAAACATAATCTCGTAATCCTCGGGAATCTGCATCAGCTCGCGCAACAAAGCTTTGGTCTCTGCGTGCAGGGCAGCGTATTCGGCGCTGCGGTGGCTCATTTCGATAATGCTCATGCCAGTGTTGGCGTAATTCAAAAATTCTTCCTGCGCTTCTAGCAGTACCTCCAGCGGCATGGCGGAGGGTCCGGCGTTGAAGTTGTATGCTCTTTTCATTTTACTCAACCTTTCTCTAAATAAAAATATGGCAAGCCTCATCCCTTTGGGACGAGCTTGCCATTAATCTCGCGGTACCACCCAAATTGCCATGCTGCGCCTTTGCGTACACCTGCTAAAAAAATAAGCCCTTCATCCCAAAAATCTTGGGACGAGGACTGCCTCGCGGTGCCACCCAAATTGCCTATGGCCAACTTTTAGCCGCTGTATCGGGCGAACCCGTCAAATTCTTCATTTGCCGCTCCGGAGCGGAACAACTGTACCTTGCTACTACCTTGCATCAACCGGTAGCTTTCTGAAAAGCTTAGTGCGCTGCTTCTCCTTCATAGCGTTGCGTGATGTGATTTGTAGATGATTATAGCACTCTCGCACTCAGAGTCAAGCAATTTGTCAAGAAAATTTTTTACAAGTTGTATTTTATAGATTTGTGTAAAGTAGGTTACAAAGTAATAGGAAAAGTAATCCAAGCATAGAAAAACCGCCTCTGTAATTTGTCAGGTTCTGAGGCGGCTTTCCATAGCTTAACTCAATCTGGCAACCCACTTTGTGGGCGGTTGCTTTTACATTTTTAATATAGCACAAATGTAAAAAAATTGCAAGACGGGCAGGTGCGCTGATAAAGCTTGCAATCTGTGGCGTTTCGTGCTAAAGTAGGTGTATAACATAATAAAGAAACCGCTGGGGGCGCATTTTGCTGAGAGGACTTACGTCCGACCCTTTGAACCTGATTTCCGGATAATACCGGCGTAGGAAAGCGAGCACGCATTTATAAAGGGCTGCAAGTTACACCGTTTCCTGCGAGGGAGCGGCTTTTTTGTTATCAAGCTAAGGAGGAAGAAGCATGGCAACACAAATGCAGCTGGCGCGTCAGGGCGTAATTACTGGCGCAATGAAGATCGTAGCAGAGCAGGAGCACGTTTCCGCCGAATTTATCCGCGAGGGCGTGGCCAAGGGTACTATCGCTATTCCCTGCAATATTAATCATAAAAATATTATTCCCCGAGGCGTAGGACAAGGGCTGACGGTTAAGGTTAACGCCAATATCGGCACCTCCAGTAGTTATCCTGACCCGGCACCGGAGCTGGAAAAGCTGCAGGCGGCAATTGACGCTGGTGCGGATGCTGTTATGGATTTGTCTACGGGTAATAATATCAGTGCATCCCGCCAGGCAATTATAGCAGCCTCCAGCGTGATGGTGGGTACTGTGCCGATGTATCAGGTTACAGTAGAAACTATTAAAAAGCGTGGCGCGGTTGTCGCTATGACCAAAGAGGATATTTTTGACGTTATCCGTATGCAGGCAGCGGATGGTGCTGACTTTATGACGTTGCACTGCGGTATTAATAAGCATACGCTGAAGGCGCTTTTGGACGAGGGGCGTGAGATGGACGTTGTCAGCCGCGGCGGCAGCTTTATCACTGGCTGGATGCTGCACAACGATGCCGAAAACCCCCTGTATGAATACTTTGATGAAATTTTGGATATCTGTGCGGAATACGATGTAACCATCAGCCTGGGCGATGGCCTGCGTCCCGGCTGTATTGCCGACGCTACCGACAGGGCACAGATCCAGGAGCTTTTGAATTTGGGCGAGCTGACGCAGCGCGCCTGGGACAAGGGCGTACAGGTAATGGTAGAAGGCCCCGGCCACGTACCCTATAACCAAATTGCTGCCAATATGCAGCTGCAAAAGCGTTTGTGCCATGGTGCGCCGTTCTATGTTTTAGGACCATTGGTTACAGACGTTGCCCCGGGCTACGACCACATCACCAGCGCTATCGGCGGTACACTGGCCGCAGTGAGTGGTGCTAACTTCCTTTGCTATGTTACACCTGCCGAGCATTTGGGCCTGCCTGATTTAAACGATGTGCGCGAGGGAGTTATTGCTACCCGTATCGCAGCTCATGCTGCTGATTTGGCAAATGGCAACAAGGCTGCCTGGGAGTGGGATTTAAAGATGGCTAAGGCGCGCAAGGTGCTGGATTGGCCGGCACAGCTGGATTTGGCTATCGACCCGATTAAGGCCAAGGAATATCGCTGTCGCAAGAACAAAAGCGATGACGAGGCCTGCTCGATGTGCGGTGATTACTGTGCTGTAAAGATTGTGGGTCAATATCTGGAAGAACACATGAGAAAGCACGATAAATAAGAAGTAGTTTATAGCGGTCTGAGGCTTTAGCGTCAGACCGTTTTTTTGCGGTCGGCATGGGTGATACATGAAGTATTTCTTTAGAGTTTTAGCTTGACTTTTGGTTAACCTGGTGTTACTCTTTGGTTATTAGACAAGATAATTGATAAAACTGCTAATAAGAGAATGAGAGAGCGGAAGATAAATGGAGGTAGCATCATGCGTAAACGTATTTTGGAGTTGTTGAGAAAGAGCGGTGCCGAGCCTGTGTCTGGCGAGGAGATTTCGCGTCAGCTGGAGGTGTCACGTACAGCCATCTGGAAGCACATCCAGGCCTTGAAGAACGAAGGCTATGAAATTGAATCTGTACCAAAAAAAGGCTACATTTTGCGCGAGGTGCCTAACCGCCTGTTCCCACAGGAGATTTTGTCGCATTTACAGACCAAATGGCTGGGACGCAACATCTGCTACCGTGATAGTGTGGATTCGAGCAACAATCTGGCGAAGGCGTTGGCTAACGAAGGCTGCGAAAACGGCCTGTTGGTGGTTGCCGAGGAGCAGGGAGCAGGTAAGGGACGCCTGTCGCGCGGCTGGATTTCTCCCTATGCCAAGGGCATTTGGTTTTCGGTGGTGCTTA
>CAVAHH010000085.1:0-7478 GCA_963588395.1 bacterium | reverse complement strand
TTTTGAGCGCTTAAAAGAAGGCCTGAGTAAGACGAGGCGCAATTTTACAGACCGCATTCAGGAATTGGTGGGTGTTTCGGCTGTAATTGATGATGATTTTTTGGACGAGCTGGAAATGATCCTGCTGTCTGCCGACGTAGGCGTAAAGACAACCGAAAAGCTGATTAACGCTGTGCGCCAGGCAGCTAAAAAGAAGGAGATTGCCGGCACGGAGGACGTTATTCCCTTTTTGAAGAAGTATATGACGGATTTGCTGGCAGACAGCGGCCAACGCACACGCATCGGCGTCAAGCCAACTGTTATCCTGGTCGTGGGCGTCAATGGCGTAGGCAAGACTACAACCATTGGCAAGCTGGCCAACTATTTTACGCTCTTCAAATATAAGGTTATGCTGGCAGCGGGCGACACCTTCCGCGCGGCCGCCAGCGAGCAGCTGCAGATTTGGGGCGAACGCGCGCACTGTGACGTTATCCGCCATGCTGAGGGTGCGGATCCTGCGGCAGTTGTTTTTGATGCCATGAAGGCTGCCATCGCCCGTAAAGCTGATATCCTCTTTATCGATACCGCGGGCCGACTGCATAATAAGGCCAATTTGATGAACGAGCTGGAAAAGATTCACCGCATCATCAAGCGCGAAATCCCCGAGGCGCCGCACGAAACCTTTTTGGTGCTGGATGCGACCACAGGCCAGAACGCTATCAATCAGGCTAAGGTGTTTATGGAAACTGCCAACGTGACCGGCGTTGTGCTGACCAAGCTTGACGGTACTGCCAAGGGTGGCGTGGTTGTGGCCATCAAGGAGGAGCTGGGGCTGCCTGTGAAATGGATTGGCGTGGGCGAGGGTATTATGGACTTTCGTCCCTTTGAGCCTGATAAGTTCGTTGAAGCGCTCTTTGATAGCGAAAAGTGAGCAGAACGCTTGATAAACAGTTGAAAGTTTTGCTAATGAGTGGTAAAATATTTAGGTGATTCATGGCCTAAGTGGCTGACTTTGGAGGAAAGAGGGTAATATCATGACGCGCGTCAATAAGGTTTTGGAAGTAATGGCCAGGCTGCAGGTAGATAGTGTCATTATTAAGGATGTTACCACTATCCGTTACATTACAGGCTTTACCGGCGATTCCAGTCTACTATATCTGGACAGGCAGCACGGCGTGCTGATTACGGACGGACGTTATACCGAGCAGGCCAAGCATGAGCTGAAGTATTTTGAGGTGCTGGAATACACTCCCCGTGATGCGCACAGCATCTGGGCGGCAGCAGCAGAGCTGGCAAAGGCGGCAAAGGCTGGCGTAGTAGGCTTTGACGGCGGCTGGTACAGCTACGATGATTACGTAGTCCTGCAGGAGCTGTTGGGCGAAACTCGCATGCAGAGCATCGACCTGAGCGATATCCGTATGATTAAGGATAAAAAAGAGCTGGATATGCTGCTGAAGGCTGCCAGCATTGGTGACGAAGCGTTTATCAAGCTGCTGGAGAATATCCACCCCGGCTGCACGGAGCGCGAGCTGGCAGGCCGCTTGGAATATTATATGCGCGAGCTTGGGAGCGAAAAGATCTCCTTTGATACTATTGTAGCTTCGGGCGCACGTAGTGCGTTGCCCCATGGCATGGCTTCGGATAAGGTTGTCGAGGTGGGCGATTTTATCACCTTTGACTTTGGCGCCGTCTACAAGGGCTACCATTCGGATATGACGCGTACCATAGTTTTGGGCGTGGCAACAAGCTGGCATAAGGAAATTTATACCATTGTCGAGGAGGCGCAGCTCAAGGGTCTGAGGGCTGCCGAGGTGGGCATGACCGGCAGGGAGCTGGATGCGATTGTGCGCGATAGCATTAGCGCCTGCGGCTATGGTGATTACTATGTGCATGGCACAGGTCACGGCGTGGGCCTTGAGATCCACGAAATGCCGAACATCAACAAGCGTGGTAGCACTGTGCTGAAAACAGGCATGATTTTTACTATTGAACCTGGTATATACATTCCCGGCAAAGGCGGGGTTCGTATAGAAGATACTGTTGTTTTGACTGAGGAAGGGGCCAGAGCCTTAAACGGTGTCAAAAAGCAGCTTATTGAAATTGTCTAGTCATTAAAATTTATAGGAGGGCTTCCAATGATTTCCACAAACGAATTTAAAACCAACGTAACTGTTACCATCGATGGCGACGCTTGGCAGGTTGTTGAATTCCAACACGTAAAACCAGGTAAAGGTGCTGCTTTCGTACGTGCTAAAATGCGTAACCTGTGCACCGGCTCTGTTGTTGAGCGTACCTTCAATGCCGGCGAGCGTCTGCCGAAGGCACACATCGACCGCCGCGAAATGCAATATCTGTATGAATCCGACGGCATGTATGTATTCATGGATAACGAAACCTATGAACAAACCGAGCTGAGCAAGGAAACCCTGGGCACCGCCCTGAACTTCCTGAAAGAGAACATGGATGTTAAGATCATGATTTATGACAACCGTGTATTGGGCGTTGACCTGCCGAACACCGTTGAGCTGACCGTAGTTGAAACTGAACCCGGTATTAAGGGTGATACTGCTACCGGCGGCAGCAAGAACGCTAAGATGGATACCGGCTATGTTGTTAAGGTTCCTCTGTTCATCAACGAGGGCGACGTTTTGGCAATTGATACCAGAACCGGCGACTACATTTCCCGTGCATAATTAAACTGCAATAAAGAGAGGCTGTTGCTTTGGCAACGGTCTCTTTTGTGTATGTGGGAGGATGTTTTTGCTTTTGTAGCAGGAATTTTGCTTTTGATACAGAATTTATAGTAATATTATATCTATGAATTACTGCACAGGAATTTTTATATAGTAAAAATGTGTGCAAGCAAAAGGAGGCGTTTTCCTTGTATCTACACAAGCTGCTTTTTACCGCGGTTGTGCTTTGCAGCCTGCTTTGTCCCTGGGGCGCAGGTGCGGCCGGCATCACTAATTATCCGCCGCTGGTGAACCCTGCGCATTGGACGGCGCAGAACGCGGCCGGCGACCAGATAATTTTGGACAGCAAGGGTGTTGCCACCTTTAACGCTAAGGTGCGTAGTGCGTCGCGCACAGTGCCTGATCTGGTAAATTATCCATCAAGCATGAGCGGCGATTCGCTCAAAACCAAGATTATGGATTATTCGGTGTTGGATGACGATTTGTATCTGCATGGCAATAAGGTGAGCGAAAATTATAAGGATATCCTGCGCAAGCAGACGAATATCAGCGCTGTGCCTGCCTCCGTCAAGGTGCGCTATGGCGTGACGGTGCGGCGGACGGCCGTGCGTGCCCTGCCGACGGGCGAGGGCCTGTATTATTACGCAGCCGACACCGATTTTGACGCTCTGCAGCAGACGATGCTGGATCCGGGCGAGCCTGTCGCCGTGCTGCATACCAGTGCTAACGGTTATTTTTACTACGTGCAGGCAGTCAACTACAGCGGCTGGGTGAGCAAATTTAACGTGGCACTGTCTGAGAAAAAGGATTGGCTGGCTTTTGCCAGACCCGAAAAGTTTTTGGTGGTGACGGACGCAGGCTATACGCTGAAAACGGCAGGGGAAAACGTGCTCTACCAGCAGGGGGCGCGCCTGCCTGTGGAGGGCACGCAGGGAGATGTCTATACCGTGTTGGCGCCCGTGCGCGCAAGTAACGGCACCCTGCAGAAGCAAAAGCTTTTTGTACCTAAGGCTTCTAGCAGTGTACATTACGGTTATTTGCCTTATACCAGCAATAATATCGTTAATGCGGCCTTTAAGTTTTATGGTCAGCCCTACGGCTGGGGCGGCCTCAAAAACAGCGTGGACTGCTCCAGCCTGGTATTTAACGCCTACCGCACCGTGGGCATCATCCTGCCGCGTGATGCGGACCAGCAGGAGCAGGGCGCAGGCACAAGGCACGCCTTAAGCGGCGATGACAAGGCGCGCAAGCAGCAGATTAACAGCCTGCAGCCGGGTGCTGCGCTCTATATGGATGGCCACGTGCTTATGTACATCGGTCAGATTAACGGCGAGCCTTACGCCATTCATGCCTTGGGCTCGCATTATGCCGGCGGCCAGAGCCGTAGGGTGATGAAGGTCGTGGTCAGCGACCTTGCCCTGAAGCGTGCTTCGGGACAGACGCATTTGCAGGCGCTGACAAACGCCTTAGAATATAAATGATAGGAGAATGATGAATGTTAAACCAATTTACCTGTGAAGCGGCAGCCTTGGATGCTGCTGTATATGATGGCGCAGACAGTATCGTAATTTTTCTGTGCAAGGAATGTCTGGCAGGCTTGGGCAGGCTGCAGCTGCCCGAGGCTGTGGCGAAGGCAGTGGAGCTTTATGCAGCGCAGCACGACAATATCTACGAAGCAGGCAACGTAGCGACCTTGGTGCTGCCAGGGGAGCAAAGCCTTTTGACCGTGCTTATCGCCGGCTGTGGCGAGGGTGTGGATTGCAAGCCTAACAACTTTCGCAAGGCAGCAGGGGCAGCAGCGCGTGCCCTGCATAGTGCCAAGGCGCAGCAGGCTGTGCTGGTAGCGCCCATTTTGACTAACCCTGCACGCAAGGCTAATTTACAGTGCATCGCCGAGGGCCTGTACCTTGGCGGCTACACCTTTAATAAATTTAAGAGCGAGGCCAAGACCGCACCGCTGTGTAAGGCCAAGCTTGTGAGTGCTGTTGAGGATGCTGACGCAATTTTGCGCGCTGCTGAAATCGCGGCAGAGGCTGTTTGCTACGTGCGTGATTTGGTAAATAATCCGGGCAACGTGGTTACGCCGCAATATTTGGTGGAGGAGGCCCTGCAGATGGGGCAGCAGCTGCCACTGGAAATCACCGTGATGGACGAGGCACTGATGGAAAGCCGTGGCATGAACGCCATCCTGGCCGTGGGTCAGGGCAGCCATAACCCGCCGCGTCTGGTGGCGCTGCGCTATAACGGCGCAGGTGACGCTCCCTATACCGCCTTTGTGGGCAAGGGTGTGACCTTTGACAGCGGCGGCATTTCTATCAAGCCTGATGACAATATGGGTGAGATGAAGGACGATATGACGGGTGCAGGCGCGGTTTTGGGTGCAATGCGTGCTATTGCCCGCCTGCAGCTAGAGTGCAACGTTATCGGCGTGCTGGCTTGTGCTGAAAATATGCCTGACGGCAAGGCGCAGCGCCCGGGCGACATCGTGCGCAGTGCTAACGGCAAAACCATCGAGGTAGTTTCTACCGACGCCGAGGGCCGCATGGTGCTGGCAGATGGTGTGTGGTACGCCTGTCAGATGGGTGCAAAGCGTGTTATCGATATTGCTACGCTCACAGGCGCCGTTATTGTGGCGCTGGGTACGGAAACCAGCGGCATCGTCGCTAATGACGACGCACTGGCAGAGCAGATTAAAAAGGCAGGTCGCATCGCCGGCGAAAATTATTGGCAGCTGCCCTCTCTGCCTGAATGTAAGGAGGCCATCAAGAGCGATGTGGCCGATTTGCTTAACAGCGCGGGCCGTGCCGGTGGCTGCATCACAGGCGGCCTCTTTATCGGTGAATTTGTAGATAAAGACGTTCCCTGGGCGCACTTGGATATTGGCGGCACATCCACAGCCACCAAGACTAGCGGCTTTAAGGTAAAGGGCGGCACTGCCTTTGGCACCATGACGCTGATTAAGCTGGCGGAGCTTTTGTGATGGCAGCGCAGCTTGTTGATTTACATACGCACAGCACCTTTAGCGACGGCCGTTATACGCCCACCATGCTGGTGGACGAGGCCGTGGCCAAGGGGCTTAGTGTTATAGCGCTCACCGACCACGATTCCTGGAACGGACTGGAGGAGGCGCAGCAGGCAGCGCGAAAATACGCAGGCAGGGTGCGCGTGATCACTGGCGTGGAGCTGGGAACGCAATATGAGGACGATAGCGTGCATATTTTGGGCTACCATGTATCCACTGCCTGCGCAGCATTGCACAAGAAGATGGACGAAATGCGCCATGCACGCGAATACCGTTTATATGCTATGCTCGAAAAGCTGGATAAGCTGGGCTACCACGTGGAGGTAGAAGCCTGCGACCCTAAAAACAGGGCAGTGGGCAGGCCGCATGTGGCCAAGGCACTGGTGACCAAGGGATATTTCAACTCGGTACAGGCAGTGTTTGACGCGCTGCTGCATCGTGGCGGTCCTGCGTACGTGCCGCAGCCCAAGCTGTCGCCGCATGAGGCTGTGCAGCTGATTCACGCAGCAGGCGGCCTGGCGGTTTTGGCACATCCGTCGGAGCTGGCAGATAGCACCCTGCCGGCACGTCTGCTGGCGGCAGAGTCCTTTGACGGTATTGAGGTGTGGCACCCCAGTGCGGACGGCCATGCACGCGCCAGGTGGCTGGCACTGGCCAAGGAGCGTGGGCTTTTGGTGAGCGGCGGCAGCGATTTTCACGCCATCCCCGACCGCTTTCCAGCGCAGCTGGGCATTTGGCAGGTGCGATATGAGGACGTAAAAGGTGTAATAGAATGGAAGTAGTTGCTTTTGTAGGGCCAAGCGGTACAGGCAAGAGCCATCACGCTATCGGCGTGGCCTTTGATAACCGTTGTGATGCTATCATTGACGACGGACTATTGATCAAGGGCACCAAGATTCTTGCAGGTACATCGGCGAAGAACGAGGACAACAGAATACAGGCGGTTAAGCGTGCGATTTTTACGGATAACGAGCACGCCAGGCAGGTGCGCGAGGCGCTGGCGGCGAGTGGCATCAAAAGGCTGCTGATTATTGCGACCTCGGATAATATGATCAACAAAATTACTGCCAGGCTCAAGCTGCCGTCTCCGGTAAAGACCGTGTATATCCAGCAGGTCGCCAGCAAGGCCGAAATCAAGAAGGCGCGCTATATGCGTCTGCATGACGGCAAGCATATCGTGCCTGTGCCGACGGTGGAGCTGAAGTCGCATTTTACGGGTTATTTTGCCGATTTGCCCTACAATCTGTTTTCCAGCAAGCGCAAGCAGGAAAAGGATGCAGACCGCTCTATAGTGCGCCCGTCCTTTAGCTTTTACGGCAAGCTGTTGATTGCCGATAACGTTATCGAGGATATCATTCAGATTATCGGCCGCAAGCTGGAGGGCGTGGAGCGCGTCACGTCCATCAAGGTGCGCCGCCGCAGCGACAATAGCAAGGGCATCGTCATCAGCGTGGAGGTTGTGCTCTATTACGGCGTGCATCTGTTTAACATTACCAAGCAGTTTCAGGCGAAGATTAAGGAGAAGATTGAATACATGACGGCCATGAAGGTGAATAACGTGAATGTTTCTATCCGCAGCTTAGCTGTAAGGAAGAAATGATAGAAGCTCTTATAGTAATTAATCTTAAATTTAATTATTAATTACTTGACTGCTGGTGAAAATAGTGCTATAAATAATGTAAGGATGATATGGATAAGGATATCGGACTTTAAAGGACAATATTAGCTTACTACCTGTAATCTCATAAATGGTGTAACGCCTACGTCACAGAACGCCGTAAAGT
>CAVAHH010000084.1:0-7529 GCA_963588395.1 bacterium | reverse complement strand
CCGTTATGCTGCCTGCATCGCTATGGAGGCACTGACGCTGGATAACGATATCGTCATCCGCAAGGCACACAAGCTGGAAATACGCTGCAATGAAGAAGATTTTGCGGCAGAGCTGGATGGTGATGCTGTGACGACAGCACCGCTGATGATTGAGATGGAGCCTGAGCCGATTATATTTTTGGCTTAGCAGAGGAAATTTTGCAAGGTGAGGAAAGTGGGAAAGTTGTGTTGCTGGCTGCTATTTATAGTGGTGGCCTGCGCTGGGGAAGGGTTCATTGCTTATAAAAGCTTTGGCGGGATAGACCCATTCCCGATGAATGAATTTTGTTTTCAAATTTTTGATCATGTGCTTCGTGAGTGCATATTGGCAGCTATTGTCTGCCTTTTGTATTATCGTCGTAAGCGTGTGCCCGACAGGATTAAGCGTTATGTGCCTGTAATCGTCATTGGCGTGCTGTACCTGGCTGAGGCCTGCTTTATGATTAAGCAGCTAAGCCTGGACACAGGCCTGCAGACGACGCTGTCGGTGCTGGCTGGCATCAACAATAATATCTTTTTGGTGCTGCTGGCTGCTATGTGCTATCATAAATGGCCTAATCTGGCGATGAAGGTAGTATACTTTGCAGTTTACCTGTTTTCGGCGCTGACGATTGTTTTTGATGGTTTTTATTTTTGGCAGACCTCTATGCACGTAGAAAGCGTGCTCTTTCAAAACCTCAATATTTATGCGGCCAAGGGCATTTTGGCGACGATGGATAATACTATGATTGCCGGCATCGTTGCCAGCATTGTCGTGATTTTGCTGCTGTTTTATGTACCGACGCCGCAGAAACGCAAGCCTAACTTTGCCTGGTCGCTTTTGTGCGTGGCTATGTTTACGTTGGGATTGAATCTAACCGACAGGCTTTTGGCTTATGCAGGCATGTATGGTGTCGAAAACCTTATCGGCATGTATGTAGAGGTGGAAAACGAAAAAACGCGCATGAGCTACCGTAATATGCTGTCGGTGCCTGTAAATGCCAACTTTGTGGGCAAGGCGCTCTTTGATACCGATAAGCTCGCAGGCAAAAGGCATGTGGAGCAGCGCGAGCTGACTGCTAAGGACAAAACACGTCTGACAGAGCTGGGAATTGATGATCCCAAGCCTGCTGTTGCCAAGATCCGCCCTCAATACGACAGAGTGGTGCTGCTGATATTAGAATCTATGCACCGCGATTATATCAATTTTTATAATAAGGATATTCCCGAGGAGGCTACACCGTTTTTAAATAGCCTGATTATTAAATATCCACATATGAACAAGTACTATTCTTCTGCAGTGCCTACGACGCAGGGACTTAACGCCACCTTCCGTTCGCATTTGATAATGGATAAGGACCTTCCCGGTAAGGACACACCGTCGCTGTTTCGTTGCGTGCAGGCGCATGATATGCGTGGTATTTTTATGAATGCCTCCAGTCAGTATTATGCTAACGAGCTACGCGAATATCCTGAGCAGTTTGGCATGAGCGAATATTACGCCAAGGAGTATCTGGAAAAGCAGGGCTACACCGGTGCCAGTGGCTGGGGCTACCATAACGACGTCATGTACGATGAAACTCTGAAGCTTTTGCAGGATGCCAAGCAAAAGGGTGACCGCCTGCTGATGGTCACTAAGACATTGGACATGCACCAGCCTTACCCGTATACAGGCTTCACCTGGAATGAAATGCCTGAGGCGGTGCGTGGCAATCCTTACATTACGGTGCGCGGTGTGTATTGGGTAGATAAAACGCTGCAGCATTTTTTTGAAGAAGCGCAAAGGCGCGGCCTGATGGATGAGCGCACACTGTTTATTATTACCAGCGACCACAATCCGCACAGTGGTGGTGAATACACCAAGCTGGTGACGAAGGCGGATGACAAGCAGAGCATAGCGCCTATACCGCTGATTTTCGTCGGTAAAAATATGGCACCGCTGGATGCATTGCATACCAACGAATATGCATCGCAGATTGATTTGGCACCGACGCTGCTGTACCTGCTGGGGATTGATGTTCCCGATAAATTTATGGGCCGCAATTTGCTGGCTGCTACGGATATTCCTTATGCTTTGGGTTACTTTGGTGGCAAGGCCTTTTATTGGTCGGATACACGTCACTTTGTCGACCAGATGGATAAGCCTGTACCGGACAGTGAATACGAGGATGCTTTGACGAATTACATTATTCACTATTATGGCTTATGGCATCAATAAAAAAAGGACAGTATGGCTTTTGACGCTGTACTGTCCTTTTGCGTTTCATTTTTCGCTTGTTTCAAATTCTGCAATGGCCGGGTTAATCAGTGCCATGTAGTAGTTGGCGACAACCTCCGGGCCAGGCTGCATATTATTTTTCAGCCACCAACGGATCATACCGACAAAGCTACTCGTGAGGCTGTTGACCAAAAAGTCCTCTGGCACGCGCTGGATAAATTCCTGATAGGGGCCGGTCATTTTTATGCTTATTTTATGTAGCATATAATCACGGAAGAAGCGTAAAAACATTGTTCCTTCGTCATAGTTGATGATGCCAAGGTAGTAGCTGCGCTTATCACGCAGATGATAAAGTATGTGTGCGATGCGTGTTTCAGCATTTTGTGGCATAAATGAGAAGTCGTGCGTGGAGCAGGAAGGTATTACGTGGCTGAAAATATGCTCAAAAAGGTCGTAACAAATTTGGCGTGCAAGCTCTTCCTTAGTTTCAAAATGACTATAAAAGGTGCTGCGACCTACGTTGGCTGCTTCGATAATGTCCTTGACGCTTACTTTTTCGTAGCAGGATTTGTTGAGCAGGCCGACGAAGGCGTCGATGATGGCCTGACGTGTCTTTTGCTGGCGTCTATCCATAAAAGTGCTCCTTTCCGAAAATGTACAAATATGTGAGAGTGTTCATTAATGCACGGATTTTGCTTTTTGTAGATGGAATTTTTAACGCAAATAGATTATCATATACATAAAGTTTAGTCAAGAATTTGACTTCGCTTCATGATATACTCATACTCATCAAAAAACGTCAAAAGCGTCCGGCGGCAAACGGACGCTTTTGGCGTTTTTTGATTCTTTCAATACCAATGTTAAGTGCGTCTAGCGAAAATATAATAAAATTTATTGTATTATAACGCAAAAAACTGCATCGGTTGTTGGGTAGAGCACAGTGTATATTGCTGATTTTTTTCCTTTTACTGCTATAGCAAAAGCCCGTTGCGTATTTTGGATTAAGCAACGGGCCTTGCCTTTGATCAGTTGTAGGAAGAAAGAAGAGTATTGATATTGTTGAGGTGTTGTAGTGAGTATAAAGAGTGTTTAATGTAAAAAGCTTTGTTGTGTTGTACTATAGGGAAAAGAGATTAATTTTAACTTAATGTGCTGATTATTTTTCGTCAACTGGTGGCGGAGGCGGAAAGTCACCATTGTGGTGCGGTCCACCGTGATGCGCACCTGTCGGTGGCGGAGGTGGCGGGCAGGGACGATCGCCGTCCTTCCAGTCACGCGGTCCACCGTGATGTGCACCTGTTGGCGGCGGAGGTGGGCAGGGGCGATTGCCGTCCTTCCAGTCACGCGGTCCGTCATGACGGACGTCCTTATGGTGTTTATCAAATTTCTTGGGCGGCATAGGCTTGTTAGCTTTTACTGCTTCGCGCTGCTCCGGAGTCATCTTGTGTAAACGCTCGCCCATGTCTTTACGCTGAGCCATGTCATCTTTAATGAATTGCTCTACTTCAGCTTTTTGGCTGGGGGTTAACTTGGCCATTGTCTCCTTGGCGTGCTTTTCGTGGCGCTCCTTGCGCTCCTTTTCACGCTCCTGTTGACGCTTTTCGAAAGCCTTTTGGCGTTGCTCCGGGGTCATCTTTTCCCATTCTGCGCGCATCTTTTCGCGTTCAGCACGCTGCGCAGGAGTTAATTGCGGACCGCGTCTGTCGTGATGTTTGCGTTCACCTGGAGGCGGGCAGTTACCGGGAGGTGGGCAGGGGCGGTCGCCATCGGTTTCATGTAGGATGGCATTCACTCTTTCACTCATGCTGGGCTTTCCCGGTTGGGTATCGGCGTTGGCAGCAAAGGCACTGGCGCAGAAGGCAGTGAGTACAGTGCCGATTACGAGAGTTTTTTTCATGTTCAACATAACGTTCATCTCCTTATGTATTTTAGATTGACAATTTTTATCCAGTCTGGAAAGCTTGGGGTTTGTCCTTAGCTTTGATTGTATTGTACAGTGCTATTATGGCATTTTTATGTTTTTTCGAGACAAAATATGCTGAAAATAACTTTTTTTGCGTCATATTTTCAACACACTTATAGGCTAAAATATAATATAATGAAGCAAAGGATGCTTAAAGGAGGACGCCAGATGAAAAGAATATTGATTGCCGACGATAATAAGCAGATTACTACGATTCTTTCCGGTTATGCCAAGAAGGAGGGTCTTGAACCTGTTATCGCTCTTGATGGTAGAGAAGCGCTAGATAAGTTTTTGGAATATGAAAGCGAAATCGTGATGGTACTCTTGGACGTAATGATGCCTGAAATGGATGGCTTTGAGGTCTGCCGCCGCCTGCGCAGGGAATCTATGGTGCCAATCATTATGATTACGGCGCGTGGCGAGGATTACGATAAAATTATGGGCTTGGATATTGGGGCCGACGATTACGTTATTAAGCCATTTAGTGCTCCCGAGGTAATGGCGCGTGTGCGTGCGGTGTTGCGTCGTATTGGTGATAACGGTTCTGCCGGCGGCCAGTCGCTTACCTATGCTAATCTGTTCATCAATTTGGATAAATATGCTGTGCAGATTGACGGCCAGGATGTACAGCTGACTAAAAAGGAAATTGAGCTTTTGTGGACTCTGGCAAAAAATTCCACCAAGGTTTTCAGCAGAGATAATTTGCTGGACAGCATTTGGGGCTATGATTATTTTGGCGACAGCCGCACAGTAGATTCACACATCAAGCGTTTGCGTGCCAAGCTGGATAAGTACCAGCATCCGCAGTGGGAAATAAAAACCATCTGGGGCGTAGGCTACCGCTTCGAGGGCAAGTAAATGAAAAATAAAATCGCACTTAAGCTGACATTGTATTTTTCGGCGGTGCTTTTGGTATTTGCGCTGATTATCGGCGGCGTGTTTTATCAGTTCTTTAAGCAGCAGACTATAGAGATCAAGGAGCAGGAAATGCGCCAGCGTGCTCAAAAGATTGCTTACGTCATAAGCGATAATATGGCCCGCCTTGAAAGCCGTCATGGTGACGGGATTGCCAGCAGCAAGTTTATTAATTATATAGATAACATTTCCCAAGAAATTGTGTGGGTTGTAGACAGTAACCGTCAATTGAGCATTAATAGTGAGCGCATGCAAAAGCAGCGTCACGAGGGCAAAATGCATCACGAGCGCAGCATGCTGGATTTTTGGCGTCAGCCGCCGCCACCGCCTAAGGGCGAGCCACCCAAAACGCCTAAGGAGGCATATAATAGGATGCCGCCGCATATCAAGGAAAAGGTGGAAGAGGGCTTTAGCGGTAAACGCTTTATAATAGAAGAATATAATCCCATGCTGGATGGTATTATGCTGACGGTGGGGCAGCCTGTGCGTGATTCTCAGGGTAACATTAAGGCTGTGCTGCTTTTACATTCACCGGTTGCGGGACTGCATGAGGCTGTGTGGGCCGGGCTGAGAATTTTGCTTATCAGTTTGGTGGTGGCACTGGTTTTGGGCATGATGTTGTCAGTGGTACTGAGCTGGCGTTTTACGAAGCCTCTGGGGCTGATGAAGCGCATAGCCGAGCGTTTGGCAGACAGGGATTACAGTGCCCGCGGTAACATAACGCAAAATGATGAAATCGGCGAGCTGGCGCGTACGCTGGATGTGCTGGCCGAGCGTCTGGAGCTGGCTGACGCTGAAAGCCAGAAGCTGGAAAAGCTGCGCCGCGAATTTATTGCCAATATTTCGCATGAGCTGCGTACACCGGTGACGGTTATCCGTGGTAGCTTGGAGGCATTGCGTGATGGCGTAGTTACAGAAAAAGCTGATGTGGAAGATTTTCATGAGCAGATGTATAAGGAAAGCCTGTTTTTGCAACGATTAATTAATGATCTTTTGGATTTATCACGCCTGCAAAATGTAGATTTCCCGATAGAGAAGGCACCGCTGAATATGGTTGACGTGATGAACGACGCTGTACGCAGCAGCAGGCAGCTGGGACATGATAAAAACCTGCAGATTACAGGCAGTGCGGACAGGGATGTATATATGCTAAATGGCGATTACGGCCGCCTGCGTCAGATGCTTTTGGTATTTTTACACAATAGCGTTAAGTTTTCGCCGGAGGGCGCTGCTGTCGAGGTGCGCCTTGAGGGCAACCGCCTGAGCGTTGCCGACCATGGCTGTGGCATGAAGGCTGAGGATGTTCCTCATGCCTTTGACAGGTTTTACAAGGCGCGTAATGAGCATAATAAGAGCGGCAGTGGCCTGGGCTTGGCCATAGCCAAGCAGATAGCAGAGCGTCATGGTATGAAGCTGGAGCTTACTAGCACCGAAGGAGCGGGCACGACGATAACCGTGCTTTTACCACCAGAGACAGAGGAGGAGAAGAATGAGTAAATTGCAATACGGCTGTGAGGGACTGTGCGCCGTAATCAGCGGGGGCACGTCGGGTATTGGGCTGGAGGTTGCCAAGTGCCTGTTGTTAGATGGTGCACGGGTATATATTTTAGGACGTTCGCGCCTGCGTGGAGCGCGGGCAGTGGACTATTTGAAGCAGGAAGCAGGAGCGGATGCTGTTTTTGTTGCCTGTGATGTTGCCAGCCAAAAGCAGTGCGCCGAAGCTATGGCTCAAATAACGGCCTGCGAAAAAAAGCAGGACTGGCAGCTGGATATTTTGGTAAACAGCGCAGGCGTATATAAGGAGCAGGGCCTGGAGCAGCTGACGGAGGAAGACTTCAGCTCTATGATGAGCGTGAATGTGCAGGGAACCATGCTTTTGACGCAGGCAGCTCTGCCGTATCTGCATAGTGGCAGCTGTGTGGTTAATGTGGCATCAGATGCGGGGATAAACGGTAATTACGGCTGCCCGCTATATTGTGCCAGCAAGGGCGCGGTGGTTGCGCTTACGAGGGCACTGGCACTGGATTTGGCACCGGAGATACGTGTAAACTGCGTATGCCCGGCAGATGTGGATACACCACTTTTAGCTAAGCAGCTGATAGATACGGAAGGTGGCTATACTCTGGCCGATATGGCGGCGGCGTATCCGTTGCAGCGCGTTGCTGCTGCCAGTGAGGTGGCACACGTTATCTGCAGCATTGCTTCTCCTGCCAATAGCTTTATGACTGGCAGCATTGTAACAGTGGACGGCGGCCTGACAGCAGGATAATTATATAATTAATAATAAACTTTTAATCCTCCTCTTTTTTCGCAGTACATATTAGTGCTATAATATGGTAAAAGAAAAATGAGGGGGATTTTTTATGGATAAGTTTGCACCTATTGGTGTACTTGATTCCGGTGTTGGTGGTCTTT
>CAVAHH010000083.1:0-7541 GCA_963588395.1 bacterium | reverse complement strand
CATGGTGACATCTGCCAAATCCCACATTGTGCCCATGCTGGAGCCGGCACCGATGAAAATCAACGCGCAGGCAATGAAGCGATAACACAGCTTAAAGGTGCCGCCAGGCACGTGCTTTAAGATATACGCAAAGGCATTATCCACATAATACAAATTACCAAGCAGCGTAGTGAAGGCAAAAAGTACCATAGAAACCGTAATAAACAGCTTCGCACTGCTGCCCATGCTAGCGGCCAGCGCAGCCTGTACATAAGGCGCGCCTGCCAGCTCCTTGGTCGGCTCTACGCCGGAGCTGAGGCACATAAAGGCAGTCGAAGTGCAAATGAGCAGCGTATCAATGAAAACCGAAAGCATTTGCACCAGGCCCTGCTTTACAGGGTGAGACACGTCTGCCGCAGCAGCAGCGTTCGGCGCCGAACCAACACCTGCCTCATTGCTATACAGACCGCGCTTGATACCGTACATCATGCAGCTGCCGGTAAAGCCACCAAAGATTGCTGCAAAATCGAAGGCTTGGCTGAAAATATTTGCTAAAATCTGCGACAGCAGGTTAATATGCATCATGGTCAACACAAAGGCCACAGAAATATAAATTACACCCATGAGCGGCACCAGGGTTGAGGTAGCCTTAATCACGCGTCTGCCACCACCAAACAGGCAGTAGCCAACAAGCACGGCCTCAATAGCGCCGATAATCCACGGCGTAGTTGCTGCATCGTAAAAGCTGAGCGCTACAAAGGTGGACTGCAGATTATAGGAGCAGAGCATATTAAAGCCAACGCCATAAGTAGCAATAAGCGCTACTGCAAACACAACTGCCAGCGCACGACTGCCTATAGCAGCTTCAATGTAGTAGGCAGGGCCGCCATAGCTGCCATGCGGGCCGCGTTTTTTATAAATTTGCGCCAAAGTGCTTTCGATAAAGGCCGAAGCACCACCAACAACAGCAATAACCCACATCCAGAACACTGCACCATAACCACCAAGGCAGATAGCTGTAGAAATGCCAATGATATTGCCAGTACCTACGCGGGACGCCGTAGATACCATCAGCGCCTGAAATGAGGATACAGCGCCCTCACCCACAGGTTTTTCCATAATAACGCGGATAGTTTCCTTAAACAAACGCACCTGCACAAAGCGGGTACGCAGAGTGTAGTACAAGCCTACACCCACGAGCATAATGATCAGCAAATAACTATACATAAAATTGCTGATCGCACCAATAATTTCTCCAAACATAGCCAATTCTCCCTTATATAATTTTTTACCTTGCTATTATAGCATAAAAATTTCCTCTATTCCAATTATAACAATGCTAACACTCATTTATTAACAAGAATAGACGATTTAGAGCGTAAAAAACTGTATTTATGCAAAGCTTGTATCATTTTAACGCCAGCAGACAGTCCTTTAAGCTGTCGTAGCAAGGATGCGATAAATCAAACGCTCCTGCCAGCGCCGCCTCTCCCAGGCACAGGCCCACATATTTTTCTGTCCCGGCCAGGTAGGTATACAGCAAATGCCTGCTGTAGTTTTGCAGCCTGTTTGCACTGCCACGACTGTTATTAACCGACAAAAGATATTCCGCACTCATATTATAAAGGTTGTAATAATCGCTACATTCCGCACTTTCATGCCGCAGGGACTGCAAAAGCAAATCCTCCAAATAGCCCTTTTGCCAGCGTCTAGTTGATTTTTTCCCAGGAAAGAAAAAATGCGTGCAATACTCCACTTCCTTGAAAAAAGTATTGTCACGCACCACGAAAAATTTTCGCATACGGCGCTCTCGCTCATCAGCAGCATCAGCAAAAAAGACCGCAGTATGCACTGCTTCCCTGCCCTCCAGCCGGCACAGGCGCTTTGCCAGCGCCCCCAGCTTATCCAGACCTTGATAATTTACAATCTGCATATTGGGCAGACGCGCGCCCTGCTTAAATAAATAGCGAAGATAGACGTGCATAAACTGCGCCATCTCTTTTCTTTCACACAGCAATAAAATCTCTCCGGTAATACTGCTCTGTCTGCTCAAATTTATTCTCCTTTTGCCTGCAGCATTTTTTCTGCGGCCTCCACCACCTGCTCCACAGTCAGGCGCGTCATGCACTGCATATCAGCACATTTATGCTTCATGCCATCGGCGCAGCCAGGACACGGCGGCATTGCTGTTACAATCAGTGCATCCTTGGTATATGGGCCGTAAAGCTTGGGGCTGGAGGGTCCGTACATCGCCACAATAGGCACCTTCTGACTGATAGCGACATGCATAGGACCGCTATCATTGGTGATAATCAGGCTACAGCGCCGCATTGCTGCTGCCAGCTCGCCGATACGGAAGCTACCCGTTGCAACAACCGGTGTCGTCTGCATATGGCTCACAGCCTCCTGCACCATTTCCTCATCCATGGTGCCGCCAAAGAACACAGGCTTATAGCCCTTGCCTGCCAATATATCGGCTACGCGAGCAAAGCGTTCGGGTGCCCAGCGCTTGGTGACGACGGCACTGCCAATATTAAAGCCAACCAGCTTATCACTGGCGAAAACGCCATGCTCACGCCAAAAGATATCCGCATTCTGCTTATATTCCTCACTAGGGAAGATTTCCAGACCGTTGTGCTGCAAATTCTTCACCCCCAGCTGCGTCAGTACATCCAAGTACATATCAGCAGCGTGGATTTTGCGGTTGAGCGGCGTGAACACGTCCCACAGTGGCTTAAACAGCGTATGCGTAGTACCACAACGCAGCTTTACCTTGGTAAAGGCATCAATGAAGCTGCAACGCTCGTTGGGATGCAAATTTATCAGCACGTCAAAATTCATCCTGCCAAGGCGGCGGGCGCAGGCCATGAGTGCCAGCAGGCTGTTATCCTTGCCCTTTTTATCAATCGTGATAACCTCGTCCAGATAGGGGTTGTGCAAAACCACGTCCTTCAGCTTTTCATCTGCCAAAAAGGTGATCTGCGCATCCGGCGCTGCCTGGCGCAAAGCGTGGATAAAGGGCGTGGTCAGCGTTAAATCGCCCAAATGCATCAAAAATGTCACTAATATTTTTTTCCCATTGAGTTCTACAGCCTGTGTCATCAGCCCTGTGCCACCTTTTCCCGATAAATTTTATAAACAGCCTCCGGCGTAATATCGTGCATACAATGCCAATCATCACATTTTTTCTTTAAGCAGCCTGCGCATGGAGCAGGCGACAGCAAAACGGTTGAATTTTTGCTGCCGTATGGTCCCGTCCTGTCTGCCTTCGTAGGTCCGTACATCGCCACCAACGGCTTTTTGAGTGCTGCAGCAAAATGTAACGGACCGGTGTCGGCACTAATGTAGAAGCTGCAGCCCTTGATGAGTGCTGCCAGCTCACGCAGGGACGTTTTTCCCGTCATATCCAACAAACTGCTGCATTTAGCAGCTTCGGCAATTTGCGCACCCTTTGCTGCATCGTCAGGTCCGCCTGCCAGCACCACAAATGTGCCATCATTAGTGATTTGTCGCACCAGCTCCGCATAATGCGCAAGCGGCCATTCCTTCGTCCACCAGCGTGCTCCCGGTACAATAACGACGTAGCTGCCGCCATTCCAGCCAAGGTCATGCAGCTTTTTTGCAACGTCGGCACTTTCCTTAGTCAAATCCGGCATCGGAAATTGCACATCATCCAGCGTTTCCACCCTTGCGCCCAAATAACGTGCTACATCCAAATAACGCTCAATAACGTGATCCTTGGCATGCACACCTGTGACAGCCTTGCTCACCAGACCGCTGCCCTCGCGCATTTCACAATAGCCTATGCGGTTGGCGCAGCCACTGATAGCAGCAAGCACAGCGCTCTTAAAGAGACCCTGCATGTCAATAACCAGGTCAAAATGCTTGCTGTGTAAAAGCGAGCGCATCTCACAAAAATATTTCAGCTTATCGCTCAGACCCAGCTTTTTAAATTTTACCTTGTCAAAATAAATGACCTCGTCAATTACCGGAGGATCCGGCACAAAGCCGGCAAACTGCGGATGCACCAGCCAGGTAATCTTTGCCTGGGGAAAGCGTTTTCTGAGTGCTGCCGCAAAGGGCAGCGTGTGCAAAATATCACCTAGGGAGCTCATTTTTATAAGTAGAATATTTTGGTATTCCATGCTAATCCACAATCTTCTTCACAAAGTCCAGCAAATTTCCGCCGGTATATAAATAGCCTTTAATGCCTGCTGCTTCAGCAGCCTCCACATCGCGCCTGCCATCGCCGATAAGGAAGCTTTGCTCCTTATCGATATCGTACTCAGCACAGGCAGCCAACAGCATACCCGGTGCAGGCTTGCGGCAGCTGCAGCTGCGGGTGTACTCAGGCACACTGCCTTCAGGATGATGCGGACAGTAATAAACCTTTTCTACCTTACCGCCGCATTTTGCCAGCTCCTTTAGCATATAAGCGTGAAGCTCGTCCATCTGCTCCACCGTGTAATAGCCGCGGGCAATACCGCTTTGGTTAGTAACAATAAAAATTTTGTAGCCAAGCGTTGTCAGATAGGCCACAGCCTCGCGTGCCCCATCTATCCACTGAAGGTCACTAATTTTGTACAAATAAGCGACATCCACATTGAGCACGCCGTCACGGTCAAAAAAGACAGCCTTAGCCTTCATATACGTAGTAACCGCCAGTCTTGTCAAGCAGCGCACAATATTCTTCGATAGCATCCTCTATCTGGGTAAAGCCGCCGTCATAGCCTGCTGCCAAAAGATTTGCAGGATCAGCCTCAGTAAAGCTTTGATATTTACCCTTGAGCACCTCGGGGAAGGGAACATATTCCAGCTCGCCGCTGCCAAAATGCTTCAGCACGCCCTTGGCCAAGGTGTTGAAAGGATGTGCATGACCGGTACCGCAGTTAAAAATACCGCTGATTTCCGGATGCTCCCAAAAATAGAAATTAACCTTAACTACGTCCTTAACATAAACAAAGTCGCGGGTGTGCTCGCCCGGACCATAGCCATCATAAGCACCAAACAGCTTCACCTTATGCTCTGCCTTCCATTGATTATACATCTGAAAAATCATCGAAGCCATTTTACCCTTGTGGTTTTCCTGCGGGCCATATACGTTAAAATAACGCAGACCTACAACCTGGCTTTGAGCCTGCGGCAGCAGACGGCGCAGGTAATTGTCAAAAAACAGCTTGGAAAACGCGTAAACGTTGAGTGCCTCCTCACAGGCAGGCTCCTCACGGAAGCCATGTGCGCCACTGCCATAGGTGGAAGCAGAGGAAGCATACATCATCTGAATTTTGCGATCCAGGCAAAAATGCAACACGTTTTTGGTATATTCAAAGTTGTTTTCCATCATATATTTACCGTTATATTCCATAGTATCCGAGCAGGCGCCCTCGTGGAAAATAACGTCAATCTTCTCGTGATTGAATTTACCTGCCTTCAACGCATCCATAAAGGCAAATTTATCCATATAATCCTTAACCTTCAAGCCTTGGATATTTTTAAACTTCACCATATTGGTCAGGTTATCAACTACCAGGATATCATCGATACCACGGTCATTTAAGCCTTTAACTATATTACTGCCGATAAAGCCAGCACCACCAGTTACAATAATCATAATTTACCCTCCTTAACCATCTTGGCAATTTTTTCTACTACACCGGTCGTAGAATAACCATCTTCAAAGTCGATAATCCGCACCTCTCCGGCATATTCACGTCCTGCAACCTCCTCGGGCTTATAATCGCCACCCTTGACGAGAATGTCGGGACGAATCTTTTCTATCAATTGCGTAGGCGTGTCCTGATCAAACAGCACCACTGCGTCCACGCAGGCCAGCGCTGCCAAAACGCGCGCACGGTCCAGCTCGTGTACAAGCGGACGCGTCTCGCCCTTTAGGCGGCGCACAGATGCATCCGTATTAAGACCCACAATCAAATGCTTGCCTAGGTTGCGTGCCTTTTCCAGATAGGTTACATGCCCCACATGCAAAATATCGAAGCAGCCGTTGGTAAAGACAATCTTTTCACCGCAGGCCTTCCAGGTTGCCGCCAGCGAAGCAATCTCCTGCCAGCTGAGCGTGCGGTAGCCGCGTCCCTGCTTGCGTTCCTCTGTAAGCAGATCCTTGAGCAGCTCGTCACGGTGCACAGGATAGGTACCAACCTTGGCTACAACGATGCCAGCCGCACGGTTGGCCATAAACACCGCGTCTGCCAACGCCAGCTTTCCTGCTACGCCTGCCAAAAGCGTTGCTGCTACTGTATCGCCTGCGCCTGACACGTCAAATACCTCGATAGCGGTAGCAGGGCTGTGCAACACCTGCGTTTCGTTTACCAGGCTCATGCCGCGCTCGCTGCGCGTAACAACAACGTTTTTGATGCCAAACCTACTCCTGGCCTCCTGCGCCATAGCGACAACGGCATCGTCCTCGTTAGCACGCTCGCAGCCAGCTGCTTCACACATTTCCTTCAAATTAGGGGTGATGAAATCACAGCCGCTATATTTCGTCCAATCCGCACCCTTAGGATCAATCAAAACAGGAATACCATAGGCCTTGCCCTGAGCAATGACCCACTGACAAAAATCGTCCGAGCACACACCCTTAGCGTAATCCGAAACGATAATACCATCAAGACCGCTGTCTAGCAAAGCTTCCAGCCATTGGCGCAGGGCTACGATTTCCTCAGGATACAAATCGCCTGTTTCTTCAAAATCCATGCGCAGCATCTGCTGATTACCACCAAGCACACGCAGCTTGGTAATAGTTTTGCGGCGTGCACTTTTTACCAGACCACTATGGTCAATACCTGCAGCATCCAATAGTTTCTCCAGCAGCAGACGGTTTTCATCATCACCTGTCACGCCGCCCATGTACACCTGACATTCCAGATGCGCAAGATTAGCAGCCACATTAGCAGCACCGCCAAGCACGGAATTTATCTTGGTAATACGGGTTACAGGCACCGGCGCTTCAGGCGAAATACGCTTCACCTCGCCCTGAAAGTAGCGGTCCAGCATCACGTCGCCTATAACCGCAATGCGTATATTTTTTATTTTTTCGGCTAAAAAGGTTGTTACAGCAAGATCTGCCAAATTATTCACCATCCACCAGCTCACACAAGATATGACCTATTAAAATATGCATTTCCTGCGCACGGGCAGTAACCTTGGCCGGCACAGCCAGACACTCATCACATAGCTCGGCCAGCTTACCACCGCCGGCTGCCGTCATGCCCACGCAAAAAACACCCTTAGCCTTGGCCAGCTCCACAGCCTGTACCACGTTACCGCTGTTGCCGCTGGTAGAAATGCCTACAAGCACGTCCCCGGGACGGGCCAGTGCCTCAACCTGGCGCACAAATACCTTGTCATAGCCATAATCATTGCCTACTGCTGTAAGAATAGATGTATCCACCGTAAGAGCGATTGCAGGCAGTCCTGCTCGTTCCTTCTGAAAGCGGCCAACAAACTCTGCCGCCAAGTGCTGACTGTCAGCAGCACTGCCGCCATTACCGCAAAACATAACCTTGTTACCACGTGCCAAGGCCTGTTTTACTTCAGTTGCTACA
>CAVAHH010000082.1:0-7751 GCA_963588395.1 bacterium | reverse complement strand
GCTGCATACCCACTGCATCATGTCGGCGCAGGCAGGACTTTAACTCGCTGCACTGCGCTTCATCAAAGCCTGCTTCCTCCGCCAGGCCGTTGATAAAATCAACGTGCCCCAAACTGATGGCAAACTTTTGCAACCCTGCAGCCTGCAAAGCCTCGGCCGCCAAAACAATCACCTCAGCGTCGGCAGCAGCGCCGCTGGCGCCCAAAAGCTCTACGCCTGCCTGCTCAAATTCGCATTGGCGTCCTGCCTGGATTTCTTCATAGCGGTACAAATTGGCAAGATAGCACAAACGCTTAATTTTCTCTCCGCCCTGCAAACGTGTTGCCGTCAGACGGGCAATAGGCGCCGTCATATCATTGCGCAGCACCAAAAGATTGTTACTACGGTCAAAGAAGCGAAAATCACCCTTTGCTCCTGCTGCGCCAAAGGTATCCACGTATTCAAAATCAGGAGCTTTTACCTCATCATAGCCCCACTTGTCGAACACATTAATTATTGCGTTTTCAGCAGCGCGGCGCGTCTTCATCTCCCCCGGCAGAATATCCTTGGTGCCATAAGGAACCTGATACACCTTATTCATCGTTATCCTTCTTCCCCTCTTTTAATACCTGCATTACAGAATTATAGCCATCAGCACCATAAACCAGACAACGCTTAACGCGCGAAATGGTTGCAGTGCTGGCACCGGTTTTTTCTACTATCGCCTCATAGATGCAGCCTTCATCCAACATTCTTGCTACCTCCAGGCGCTGTGCCATAGCCTTCAGCTCGCTGATCGTACAGATATCCTCAAAAAATTTATAACATTGCTCCTCATCCTTCAGGCTGAGAATTGCTTTGAATAATTGGTCTGTCAAATGGTCATGTATGCTTGCTGCCATAATCGTCCTCCTAAAATACTTTCACTCACTAACTTGTAAAAATACTTTAATACTTTATCTAGTGAAAGTCAAGAGGTGTTTACAAAAAAAAATTCTTTTCATGGCTAAATAAAAATTTATGTGAATTCCCTCTTTACAATTTCCTAGTAATCTGATATAATTTGGGAAATTCTACAAAAACAGTAGGGATAGCGTATAAACGCACTCACGGCAAGGTTTTTAGAATAAACCTGTTGACAACAACAAAAAATAGATGTATGATTATCTCATTAAACTTCACAGAGATTTCATCAAGAGTAGCTGAGGGACTGGCCCGATGAAGCTACGGCAACCACACAGGTGTGAACGGTGCCAATTCCAACGGAAGATTCCGGCAGATGAAGATGTACAATCGTAGCATATCCTTCACCGAGTCGGTGGAGGATTTTTTTGTTAGCATAAGCTGACATTTAGCTCTCTTGACGAAATCTTAGCTCTCACTAATACGTAAAAGAAAGGACTACTAGAATGATAGAACTAGTTAATGTAGAAAAAACCTACTACAGCAAGGCCGGCGATATCCATGCTCTGCACCAAACGAACCTGAGCATTAAGGCTGGCGAAATTTTTGGTATCATTGGTCTGTCCGGTGCCGGTAAATCCACATTGGTGCGTTGCATCAATATGTTAGAAAAGCCGACCGCAGGCCAGGTTTTTGTAGATGGTGCCGAGTTAACCGCAATGAACGAGGCGCAGCTACGCAAGGCACGTCAAAGCATCGGTATGATCTTCCAACACTTCAATCTGCTGGCCAGCCGTACTGTTTATGATAACATTGCCTTCCCTCTGGAAATCCAGGGCATGAAAAAGGCCGAGATCGAAAAACGCGTCCGTCCGTTGCTGGAGCTGGTGCAGCTTGAGGAACGTGCCAACTACTATCCCAGCCAGCTTAGCGGCGGCCAAAAGCAGCGCGTAGGTATTGCCCGCGCCCTAGCCAGCAACCCCAAGGTACTGTTGTGCGACGAAGCAACCAGTGCTCTTGACCCGCAAACCACCAAATCTATTCTGCAGCTTTTGCAGGATATCAATAAAAAAATGAATCTTACCATCGTGCTGATTACCCACCAGATGGAGGTTGTCAAAACCATCTGTGACCGTGTTGCCGTAATCGAAAGCGGCAATATTATCGAAGAAGGCCCGATGATTAACGTCTTCACTAATCCGCAGCACCCCACCACCAAGGAATTCACCAAGAGCGTCATTAATGCCGAGCTGCCTGATATTGTTAAGCAAATGAAGCTTAACGACACCTATACTAACGGTAGCAAGCTTTTGGTTCGTCTTTCCTTTGTCGGCGACAGCGCCAGCGAGCCTATTGTTTCGGGTATGGTTAAACGCTTTGATGTAGATGTAAGCATCATCAGCGGCAATACCGACCAGCTTAAGGATGTGCTCTTCGGCACTCTGCTGGTAGAGATCTCCGGCACCCGCGACGGCATCACAAACGCGTTGGAATACCTGCATCAGCAGCATCTGAAAACGGAGGTAATTGGCTATGAGTCCTGATATGCTTGATCTTTTGATAAAATCCTTTTGGGAAACCTGTTACATGGTTTTTGCTTCTACCGCACTGTCTACGCTAATCGGCATTCCCTTAGGCGTCATCCTTACCGTAACCCGCAAGGACCACATTCTGCCTAACCAGCCGCTTAACGCAGTTTTAGGTGCTATTGTCAACGCTACGCGTTCCACTCCATTCATCATTTTGATGGTGGCTATTATTCCGCTCACCCGTTTAATCGTTGGCTCGTCCATCGGTACAACGGCAGCCATCGTACCACTGACCATTTCGGCAGCACCCTTTATTGCCCGCATTATTGAATCCTCCCTGCTGGAAATCAACCCCGGCATCATCGAGGCAGCGCAGGCTATGGGTGCCAGTCCCCTGCAAATTATTACCAAGGTGCTCATCCCTGAAGCACTGCATTCCATTGTTTTGGGCGTAACGCTTGCCATCATCAGCTTAATAGGCTACTCCGCAATGGCCGGCACCCTTGGCGGCGGCGGTTTGGGCGACCTGGCTATCCGTTATGGCTACCAACGCTTCCAGATGGACGTTATGATTGCCACCGTTATCGTACTTATTATCATGGTACAGGCAATGCAATCCTTGGGCGACTACGCCTCCAAAAAGCTTAACAAGAACAAGCTGTAAAATTTTCACTACGTTTACCTTGCGGGTTCGCGCGCACCCGTCTGAGTAATAGATTTTGTTTTACCCTGCTGCTTATGCAGCAGCACTACCACAGTATATTACGGGAGGAATCATTGATGAAAAAACTTACTAAGATTTTACTCACCGCCATCTGCGCTCTGTCTATTATTGCAGCAGGCTGCGGCGGCGACAGCAAAGCTGATACCAAAAAGGCAGACCCGAACGCACCTGTAAAGATTGGTGTAACCGCCGGCCCGCACGCCGAAATTATGGATAACGTTAAAAAGCTGGCTGAAAAAGAAGGCCTGAAGATTGAGGTTGTAGAGTTCTCCGACTATGTAACCCCCAACGTTTCCCTGGCACAGGGCGAGCTGTTTGCTAACTCCATGCAGCACGCACCGTATCTGGCTGCTACTCTCAAAAAAGAGCCTAAGTTTGAGCTGGTTGAGGTTTTCAAAACTGTAAACTTCCCCATGGCTATCTATTCCACCAAATACAAAAAGGTTGAAGACATCCCTGCCGGTGCCACCATCGGTATTCCTAACGATCCGTCCAACGGCGCACGTGCACTTTTGGTTTTAGCTGATAAGGGCTTCATCGAGGTTAAGGATAAGAACGATGTCAACACCTCTGTAGCAAGCATCACTGCTAACCCTAAAAACTACAAAATCCAGGAGCTGGATGCAGCTTCTATCCCCAAAGCAATGGGCGATTTGGATGTTGCCGTTATCAACGCCAACTACGCATTAGTTGCTAAGCTGAACCCGTCTAAGGATTCCCTGCTGGTTGAACGTGCTGATAACCCGTTTGTTAACATCTTCGTAACCACCAAGGCTAACGCTAAGGATGAACGCATTGCTAAGCTGCAAAAGATTTATACCTCTGCAGAAAACAAAAAGTTCATCGAAGATCATTTCAAAGGCTCCATTTCTCCTGCATTCTGATTTAGGAGTGTAGGTAAAAAATTAGCACATGAAGCGCAATGCTTCATGTGCTTTTTTGTTGCCTATCGGGCAACTGTTGCAGACAGCATGGGCGTAGCAGTTTTTTATACCTGCTCCATTAACTACAGCTTGCGTTCTCACTTCTGCACGAGCTTGACAAGGAGCAAAAAAACACAGATAATAGAAGCAATAAGTGAATTGATTAGCACGGGCTCACCAAAACTGATGTAGGATGGCGTTTTATCAGCAGGATGCCATAGAGCACGTCACACTACGCCAGACCGCTCAGAAAATGCCAGATGCACGAAAGCACGACGACGGCGTACTTTTAGTACGTCTAGGAGTGCTGACAAAGCAGATGGCGTTTTATCAGCAGGATGTTATAGAAGGAGAATAGTAATGAAACAGTGCATGGACACCAACAACCTCCATAAACGACTCAGCAAAATTATAGGCCAGGTGCAGGCAATCAACCGTATGATAGAGGAAGATGTTGCCTGCGAGGATATTTTGACCCAAATCAACGCTGCTAAATCAGCGTTGCATAAATGTGGACAGATTATTTTGGAGGGACACATCAAGCACTGCGTCAAGGACGGCATTGAACACGGTGACGCTGATAAAACAATAGAAGAATTCACCAAAGCTGTAGAGCGCTTTGCTAATATGGGTAAATAAATTCATATTTAAGCTGTCTTTTTGGACAGCTTTTATTTTTTGTTTATTGACATACCTATGGGGGTATATGTATAATAAACTTACGATATACCCATACCCCGTATAGTATAATATTTGGAGGTGGATTATGAAAACATATTTAAACAGCCTGCAAAATGCAGGTTGCTCCTTAAGCAAGCTTTTGAGCTTTGTGCTTGCCTTTATCGCTCTCGTCATCAGCTTTTGTGAGCTGCCGCTGCCAATTGATGCCGGATGGCTTACCATCTTCATCTGCGGCGTGCCGATCATCTGGGAAGCTTTTCATGCTGTCATCACTAAGCGTGACATCAAGGCAGACTTTCTGGTATCATTGGCACTTTTAGCATCCATTTACATAGGCGAAATTTTTGCTGCTGCCGAAATTGCCTTTATCATGCAATTGGGTTCATTTTTAGAGGAGGTAACCGTCCGCAGGGCCCAAAGCGATATTCAAAAGCTTATCAGCCTGACGCCACAAACCGCACGCCGCCTGTTTAACGGCGAAGAGCATTACATACCTGCTGAGCAGGTGCATGTAGATGACATTATCAAGGTACTGCCAGGCGAAACAGTCCCGGTTGATGGTATCATCCTCAGCGGTCAGACAGCTATCAACCAAGCTGCCATTACAGGTGAGTCCCTGCCCGTAGATAAAAGCATTGGAGATAGTGTATTTTCAGGCACCATCAATCAGCTTGGTGCCTTTACCCTACGCGCCAGCAAGAGCGGTGCCAACAGCTCTATGCAACGCATGGTGCAGCTGGTAAAAAACGCCGATGCTGACAAGGCTAAAATTGTTACTCTGGCAGATAGATGGGCCACATGGATTGTCATCATGGCACTTATAACAGCCTTTGCTACCTGGATTTTTACTGGTGAAAGCATCCGTGCCGTTACCATTCTCGTGGTTTTTTGTCCTTGTGCGCTGGTTTTGGCAACACCAACGGCCATTATGGCAGCCATTGGCAACGCTACGCGCCACGGTTTTTTGGTACGCCAGGGCGATGCCTTGGAACGCCTTGCCGGCATCACGCAATGCGTATTTGATAAAACTGGTACACTCACCTTTGGTAAGCTGCAGGTTGTAGCTGTAAAAAGCTGGCAGCTGAGCCATACACCAGAGCAGCTTTACGCTATGTCTGCTGCTGCCGAAGCACAGTCCGAGCATCCCTTGGGTAAGGCTATAACCACCAGCTATCAAAAGCAGCACAAAACGCTAGCTGCTGTAAGCAGCTTTGGCGTGCTCCCTGGTAAAGGGATACAGGCTACTATTGATGGCGAAAAGCTGCTTTTAGGTAACGCCAGACTGCTAAATGAAGCAGGTATCATCCTGACGCAGGACATGAAGCAAAATGTCCTCGCCTATCTGAAGCAGGGATCAACCATCGTTTATATTGCCCACTCCAGCCAGCCTCTTGGCTTTATCGCCCTTGCAGATACCATCCGTCCGCAAAGCGCACCCATGTTGCAGAACTTGAATGAGCAAGGACTTACCACTACCATGCTCACCGGTGACAACGCCCTTGCTGCCCAAAGTACTGCCACAAGACTTGCAATAGATACTGTACTAGCAGAATGTCTGCCCGAGGACAAGCTTTCCTATATCAAAACACAACAAGCTGAAAGACAACGTATTTGTATGCTTGGTGACGGCATAAACGACGCACCCTCGCTCAAATTCGCTTACGTCGGTATCGCCATGGGTGGTATTGGTAGCGATATCGCTATCGAAGCCGCCGATATTGTCCTTGTCAAAGATAAAATCGAAGAGCTGCCACACCTTTTTTCGCTCAGCAGACAAATGCTAAAAACTATCAAATATAATATTATCTTTTCTTTGACGCTTAATGCCATCGCCATCGCTCTAGCCGTTACCGGCTGGCTCGGTCCTGTGGCAGGCGCGCTCATTCACAACGGTGGCTCTCTCGCCGTTATTACCAGCTCCGCCCTACTGCTAAACTGGCAGGCACAAAAGCTATACACTAGTCAAAAGAGCACAGCACTGGCAAAGCACCCGGCATGCAATAACTAACAGCACACTACTACGTCATTTTCCAATTTGTATTATCACAAACGGGAATGACGTATTTTTTTATAAGTACCCCTCAATTCCTGTGGTGTGGTCGGCACTTTAACACTTTGTAGTGCTCTCTATTGACGAACACTATTTCCCAAACTCAGACTATCAGGAAAAATAGTGTTGCCTGTTCATGGATGTAGAGACCGGTGTGATAATTTGAATAGCATAATTGCTAGAGACCACAGAGTTAAGGGAGAACTAAGCGCACAAACGTTAGAGCGATGACTACAACTTTTTGGGCAGACATTGATTTTTTATTGGTCTTTACGTACAAACTCTAAAACGGATTGCTCCACTGCTCTATATAATAAAAATCATTACCTGACTCATATGGACCAAGCTCACGTCCCCGACTGCCAATCTCCTTAATCTCACCATACTCATTTTTGACTAATTCATAAGAGCGTCCCTTGTACTCAGGAAGATAACGATAACAATTAATTGTAGCTTCCTCAACATAAGAGTTTTCGTCTGTTTTTAGCTTGACATTGATATTATCCGGCAAATCAAGCTTCTTTATTTCCGCCCTATTAGCATTTGTAATGACCCTGTCATAAACCACCTGATAGCTAATGCTACCATCTGTGTTTTTGTTTGTTGGCAATATTTTGCGGGCAAACCGCAGATTATAGTACTTATTCACTAAATCATAAGGCAAAAAGCGTTTCACTACTTCCACTGCCTCAGTTAATGTAACCTTTTTTTCCGGTTGTAGCTTAAGAAAATTAAAATTTATATTGAAAACGTACCTACTCTTATCCCCTCGGCTACGTCCTTCAACTGCAAATAACTGATCACGCTTATTCAAACCATAGGAAATTGAATCATCCTTATCACAGTTGATATTTACTGCTTCTACAGAAAATCGTTTACCGAATTCCAGCATCGCAGCATAATCTTCCAAAAGCTTAGGAGATTGCGCCTGCGTAAGCAACTGCCAGCTTGCCAGTTTCCAG
>CAVAHH010000081.1:0-7756 GCA_963588395.1 bacterium | reverse complement strand
CATCCAGACCATGCGCTGCGTTATTCTGCCGCAGGCGTTGCGCAACGTAATGCCGCAGCTTGGTAATAACTTGATTATCAATATCAAGGATACATCGGTATTAAACGTTATCTCGGTTACGGAGCTGTATTTTGCTTCTAAGTCGGCCGCTGGTGTGTATTACAAGTATTTTGAGATTTTCTTCATTACCTGTATAGTATATTTCATTATGACCTTTACCGCCTCGCGCCTGCTGCGCTGGGCTGAAAGTAAGATGGACGGCCCTAAGGATTATCAGCTGGTGACCTATGATCCTATGATGGATCCCTGCGGTGATATCCCGTTGCCGACAAAAAAGCCGAAAGGACGGTATTAAGCTATGGAAAAGGAACTTTTATTATCTGTGCGTGACCTGCAAAAGAGCTTTGGTGAGCGTCAGATTTTGAAGGGCATCAGCTTTGACGTACATCGCGGCGACGTTGTCTGCATTATCGGCCCGTCCGGCAGTGGCAAGTCTACGCTCATCCGCTGTGTTAATTATTTGGAGCATCCCACGGGAGGACATATTGAATACCGTGGTAAGGACGTCAACGAGGCCTTTAAAAAGCTGACGCTGTTCCGCACGAAGGTGGGGATGGTGTTCCAGTCCTTCAATTTGTTTAATAATATGACGGTTTTAGAAAATTGCATGGTGGGACAGATTAAGGTTTTGGGCAAGGGTAAGGATGAAGCCAAGGCAACTGCTATCAAGTATCTCAAGCACGTCGGCATGGATAGCTACATAAATGCCAAGCCGCACCAGCTGAGCGGTGGGCAAAAGCAGCGTGTGGCTATTGCGCGTGCTCTGGCCTTGGAGCCGGAGGTGCTGCTGATGGATGAGCCGACGAGTGCGCTTGATCCGGAGATGGTGGGTGAGGTGCTACGCGTTATCCGCGACCTGGCGCAGCAGGGACTGACGATGGTGATCGTTACCCACGAAATGGCCTTTGCCCGTGACGTATCCAACCGCGTTATCTTTATCGACCAGGGCGTAATTGCTGAGGAGGGCGAACCGCAGCAGCTGTTTGCTCACCCCAAGAACAAGCGCACTCAGGACTTTTTGAGCAGGTTTGCCAACGCCTGATGGCTGCTGTTCAACAATAATTTACAAATATCGCAGGAATTAAAACCCCGGTTGTAGAAATATACAATCGGGGTTTTTGACCCTGTTTAAAGAATTGGTTAAAGGTTGTGATGGAAGTGATGAAGGCTATACGTAGCCTGCTGCTGTGTGCAATGCTTGGACTGTCTCAGACAGCGTTGGCAGCAGGTGGTACTATATTATACGTGCCCATGGATAACAGACCTGTGTGCCTGGATTACACGGTGCAGTCGATGCAGGCTGCAGGCTGGGATGTGCAGCTGCCACCACGTGAATATATTGCAGGTGCGGAGACGAGCGGTGATCCCGAAAAATTATTTGGCTGGCTGGAGCAAAACGCCGGTCAGGCGGTGGCAGTGGTGGCATCTAGCGACGCGCTGCTTTACGGCGGCTTGGTGGCTTCGCGTACCCATGAAATCCCGCTGACGGTTTTGGAGCAGAGGGCAGAGCGACTGGTGCAGCTAAAACAGGCTCATGGTGGTAACAAGGTGTACGTCTTTAGCACCATTATGCGTTCGCCCAAGGCCAGCAGCGCACCGACGGAGCCTGCTTACTACAGCGAATGGGGTAGCAAGATCTTCCGTCTGGGGGCGCTGGAGGACAAGCTGGAGCTGAAGCAGATCAGCCGTAGGGAAACGCGCGAGCTGGCAGATCTGCGTCAGGAAATTCCGCAGGAGGTGCTGCAGGATCTGTATGGGCGCCGTGCTAATAATATCCGTGCGACTGAGCTTTTGTTGCATGGAGTGGAAAGCGGTGATTTTGATTATCTCTTGATTGGTCGCGACGATACGGCCGAGTATTCGCAGGCGCACCGCGAGGCGCGTAATATGGATATTCTGGTACGCGAGCTGCCTAAGGAGCGCATTCGTTTTTTTGCAGGAGCTGATCAGCTGGGACTATTGCTTTTGGCACGTGCCAATAACCGTCTGCAATATGAGCTGCCACTGGTGAACGTTACCTATGCTGCAGGCAGAGGTGGCGCGACTGTGCCGTCATATGAGGATGATACGGTAGCCGAAAGCGCCAAGCAGCACATTTTGGCAGCAGGTGGCTTCCCTGTGCCTGTACGTAAAAACGCGGATGTGATGCTGGCGGTAAATACGCCTGTAGATGGTGTGACGCTGGAGGCCTCCAATAGTGCCAACACCTATAACATCCCTAAGGAAACGGCAGACTTTGCTCACAAGGTGGAGGATTTGCTGGCTATGGGCTATCCTGTGGCTTTGGCAGATGTTAAATTTGGCAACGGTGCGGACAATGCCCTTGTTAAAACGCTGCACGAAAAGGGCCTGGCCTACCGTCTGGCGGCCTACGGTGGCTGGAATACGGCAGGCAACAGCCTGGGCTTTGCACTGGCGCAGGGGTTATTGGCCAAGCAGTATGCTGCAGATGCACGTAAGGATTTGCTGAACGTGCGTTACCTGGATGATTGGGCTTATCAGTCTAACGTGCGCATGCAGACGTACCAGCAGCTTATTTGGCCTAGCTATTGGCCTAACAGCGGCCTAAACGTGGAGCAGAAAGCGGCGGCTGAGGCCTTCATCACCAAGGAAATTGTCAATATCACAAAGCCCTATATGGGTAATACTGCCTGTGGCTACAGCTTTACGCTGCCATGGAGCAGAATGTTTGAAGTAAAGGTGGAGCGCAAGAATGAACAAGAAATATACGCTGCGCCTTGCAAGGCCGGCGGACGCTGAAGCGTTATTAAAAGTGTATGCGCCCTTTGTCGCCAGTGAGGACAGGGCGCTTAGTGATGTATCCTTTGAATATGAGGTACCAGATGTGGCCGAATTTGCCGAGCGCATAAAAAATATTTCGGCAGGCTACCCCTATATTGTATGCGAGCAGGAGGGCGAGGCCATAGGCTATGTGTACGCACATCCTTATATCCAGCGAGCTGCCTACCAGTGGGGGGCCGAGGTGACTATTTACCTGGCACCTGCGGGGCAGGGCCGGGGGCTTGGCCGCGTAATGTATACGTTGCTGGAGGATTTGCTGCGCCTGCAGGGCGTGGTAACGCTGTATTCCTGCATTACAGCCAGCAATGAGCGCAGCGTGGGTATGCACACTGCCATGGGCTATAAGATTATCGGTACATTTAACAGCACGGGCTTTAAGCACGGACATTGGCTGGATATGGTGTGGATGGAAAAGGTCATCGCTCCGCATCCCGCTGCACCGCAGCCTGTAAAAACGATTGGCGAGCTACCGCAGGCTGTGGTGGCAAAGCTGCTGCACGAGGCTGAAAGCAAGCTCAACTGATATGGATATCAAAAATTATCACAAAAAGCATACCACGAGCAGCCAGGCGCGCGAATTTTTGCGTTACCTGGGACCGGGTCTTTTGATTACCGTCGGCTTTATCGACCCTGGCAACTGGGCCTCGAACCTGGCGGCGGGGGCTGATTATGGTTATCTGCTGCTGTGGATGGTGACGCTGTCGACGATTATGCTGATATTATTGCAACACAATGCAGCGCATCTGGGGATTGCCACCGGCCTGTGCCTTTCGGAGGCAACGACGAAGTTTTTGCCCAAGTGGCTGGCGCGTCCGCTTCTTGGGTCTGCCGTGCTGGCGGCTATTGCCACCGCCATGGCCGAAATCTTGGGCGGAGCGATTGCCTTACAGCTGCTATTTGGTCTGCCTCTGTGGGCCGGCAGCATTATGATGGCGGTGTTGTGCTCCTGGCTGCTGCGGTCCAACTCTTACAGCAAGCTGGAAAAGATCATTATCGGCTTTGTGTCGCTCATCGGCTTGTCGTTTTTGGCAGAGCTGGCTTTGGTGCCGTTAGACTGGACGGCGGCAACCAAGGGCTGGGTGACGCCGTCGTTGCCTCACGGGTCGCTGCTGGTGGTGATGAGCGTTTTGGGTGCGGTAGTGATGCCGCATAATTTGTTTTTACATTCCGAGGTTATCCAGAGCCGTCAATGGAATTTGCAGGACGAGGCGGTCATCCAAAAGCAGCTCAATTTTGAATTTTTGGATACGCTGCTGTCAATGACCATTGGCTGGGCAATTAACAGTGCGATGATTTTAGTGGCAGCAGCGGTGTTTTTTACCAATAACGTTAAGGTGGATGACCTGGCGCAGGCAACGGAGATGCTGCGCCCGCTTTTGGGCAACAGTGCGGCTGTGCTCTTTGCCGTGGCGCTGCTTTTTGCAGGCATTTCGTCTACGACGACGGCAGGCATGGCAGGCGGCAGCATTTTCGCCGGCATCTTCGGCGAGGAATACGATGTCAAGGATTATCATTCTTGGCACGGCGTGCTGCTGACCTATTGGGCGGCGGTGGCTGTCATCCTCTTTATTGATGACCCGTTTACGGGCTTGATCTACTCGCAGATGGCGCTGAGCGTACAGCTGCCTTGGACGATAGGGCTTTTGATTTATTTGACATCATCTAAGCGCGTGATGGGTAAATTTGCTAACTCCCTGCGTCTGAAGCTTATTTTGGGCATCATAGGCATTATAGTCATAGTGCTTAACATTATGCTGCTTTTAGAGGCGTTTGGCGTAATGCGGTTTTAGTTTTGCTCTGGGATGGCTAGCCATTGACATTAAACTGTATAGTGCAATGCTATAAAATGCTCTTGACAAGCAGCCGTTTTTCTTGTTAAGATATGAAGTATAGCAAAATATTGACAGGCAAGGAACGGGAGGCCTTTTTTGTAGGACGCTTTAGAGAAGCAGCGGTTGGTGCAAGCTGTGCGTTGGCAAAAATGGTGTAGTCCGGGAGCCGCTTTGCTGAAGCAGTAGTAGGCAAGGACGCAGGCGCACGTTACGCGCATCAAGTGCCCTGTGCATTGCATGGGGAAGATAGGTGGTACCACGATTATATTCGCCCTGTCCGTTATGGACAGGGCTTTTGTATTGTAAGGAGGAATTAAAAGATGTGCGAAGAGCATAATATCCCCAAGGTTTATGACCCTGCTTCGGTAGAGAAGAAATGGTATAAATTTTGGGAGGAGCACCGTTATTTTCATGCAGAGGTAGAAGAGGGCAAGGAAGCCTTTAGTATCGTTATCCCCCCACCGAACATCACCGGTCAGCTGCATATGGGCCATGCTTTGGATAATACCCTGCAGGATATTTTGATTCGCTGGCACCGTATGCTGGGACACAACACCCTGTGGATGCCAGGCTATGACCATGCAGGTCTGGCAACCCAGATTAAGGTAGAGGAAGTAATAAAAAAAGAAGAGGGTAAGACCCGTTATGACCTGGGTCGCGAGGAGTTCCTAAAGCGCGTATGGGCGTGGAAGGAGCAATACGGCGACCGCATTATCAACCAGCTAAAGCATTTGGGCGTTTCCTGCGACTGGGAGCGTAAACGCTTTACTATGGACGAGGGCTGCTCGCGTGCTGTCCGCGAGGTATTCTGCAGCCTGTTTGAAAAGGGCCTGATTTACAAGGGCACCCGTATCACCAACTGGTGCGTAAACTGTAACACCGCTTTGAGCGATATCGAGGTAGAGCACAAGGATGACCCAGGCCATCTGTGGTATATTAACTACCCTGTAGTTGAAGAAGAGGGCCGTAGCCTGATGATTGCCACCACCCGTCCGGAGACGCTGCCCGGCGATACCGCTGTAGCTGTAAACCCCGAGGACCCGCGCTATGGCGATTTGGTGGGCAAAACCCTGCGTCTGCCGACTACGGACAGAATTATCCCCATTATCGCCGACAGCTATGTAGATACCAAGTTTGGTACCGGCGCTGTAAAAATCACGCCGTCGCACGACCCCAACGACTATGAAATGGGCATCCGTCACAATCTGCCCAGCATCGTCGTTATCGGCATGGATGGCATTATGACCAAGGAAGCAGGCAAATACGCAGGCATGACCCGTGAGGAATGCCGCAAGGCCATTGTTGCCGACCTCAAGGAGCAGGGTCTGCTGGTTAAGGTGGAGGATCATGCGCATGCTGTCGGTCACTGCCAGCGTTGCGGTCATGTAGTAGAGCCTTTGGTTTCTACGCAATGGTTTGTAAAGATGGAGCCCCTGGTTAAGGCTGCTGTGGACTGCGTCAACGACAGCCGCACCCAGTTCGTTCCCGAACGCTTTACCAAAACCTACACCGGTTGGATGGATAACATTCGCGACTGGTGCATTTCGCGTCAGATTTGGTGGGGTCACCGCATCCCAGTATGGTACTGTGACGACTGCGGCGAAATGACCGCCAGCCGTACCGATATCACCACCTGTCCCAAGTGCGGCAGCGCGCACATCCATCAGGATGAGGACGCACTCGACACCTGGTTCAGCAGTGCGCTGTGGCCGTTCTCTACCATGGGCTGGCCTGATAAGACACCGCTTCTTAAGCAGTTCTATCCCACCGGCGTATTGGTAACAGGCTACGACATCATCTTCTTCTGGGTAGCACGTATGCTGATCATGGGTATGGAATTCATGAAGGAAATCCCCTTTGAAAAGGTGTTCATCCATGGTTTGGTACGCGACAGCCAAGGCCGCAAGATGAGTAAATCTCTGGGCAACGGCATTGACCCGCTGGAGGTTATTGATAAATACGGCGCTGATACCCTGCGCTTTATGCTGATTACAGGTAACACCCCGGGTAACGATATGCGTTTTTATTGGGAGCGTGTGGAGGCAACCCGTAATTTTGCTAACAAGATTTGGAACGCTTCGCGCTTTGCGCTGATGAACATGGAGGGCTACGATGCTAACGCCGAGCTGGCTCCGTATACATTGGCAGATAAGTGGATTTTGTCGCGCCTGCAGCACACCGCTAAGGGTGTAACCGAAATGCTGGGCAAGTTTGAGCTGGGCGAAGCGGGTCGTATGATTTACGACTTCATCTGGGGCGAGGTGTGCGACTGGTACATCGAGCTGGCCAAGCCGCGTCTGTATAACAAAGAAAATGCTGCCGAGCGTGCTACGGCGCAGCATGTGCTGGCAACGGTGCTGACCAGCGCTATGCAGCTGTTGCATCCCTACATGCCGTTTATCACCGAGGAAATTTACCAATGTCTGCCGCATGAGGCTGAAAGCATTATGATTTCTAAGTGGCCTGAGGCTAATGAAGCACTGATGGACGATGAGGCAGAGCGTTTGATGGGCGCAATTATGGAAAGCATCAAGGCAGTGCGTAACATGCGTGCTGAGGTCAACGTACCGCCAGGAAAGAAGGTTCCTGCCATCATGCTGGTGGCTGCCGATTTGAAGGACGGTGTAGAGGCTAACGCTAATTATATCCATCTGATGGGTGCTATCAGCGAGCTGACAGTGCTTGATGACAGCGCTGCTAAGCCCGAAAACGCTATGGCAGCGGTTGTTAGCGGTATTGAGGTTTACTTGCCGCTGGCAGGCTTGATTGACGTAGAAAAAGAAAACGCCCGTCTGGCTAAGGAGCTGGCCGCTATCGACAAGGAGTTGGCCCGTGTGGAGGGCAAGCTGGGTAACGCAGGCTTTTTGGCTAAGGCTCCTGAGGCTGTCATTGCCAAGGAAAAGGCCAAGGCTGACGAGCTTAATGGTAAAAAGGCTGCTATCAACGAGCGTCTGGAATACTTAAAGACAATCTAAGTTATATATTAGGATATAATGATAATATTTATACTTTTCCTTATTTCTGCACTTTTTTACTGAAGGATTACTTGCGCAGTACGAGTA
>CAVAHH010000080.1:0-7821 GCA_963588395.1 bacterium | reverse complement strand
GTGTCCCGGACGCATTTTATCAGCCAGGATGCTGTAATCCTTGGAATGCTGGTCACTGTTGACTATGCGCGCGCATAGTGGCGTGCCTGTAGTATAACCATTGAAAAATCCGCTTTGAATCTCTACCGTATCGCTTTCCTTACGTGCGGTGCTCAAAGCATTGCGCCCAGGCGCACGTCGCGCCATTTCACGCGCAATCTGCTCCTCGTCCAGCGCCAGTCCCGGCGGCAGGCCGTCCAGTACCACGCCGATGGCCTTGCCGTGCGATTCACCATAAATCGCCATTTTGATATTCATACCCAATATTCCGCTCATGCCAGCACCTCAAGCTTTCCGCCAACGCTTTGGTAATCCTCCCAGAAGTTGGGATAAGATTTGCTCACGCTACCTGCACCAGTCAGCACGATTGGCTGCGCACAGCTCTGCGCCGCAACCGCCAGACTCATCGCAATGCGGTGGTCGTTCCAGGCATCTACCTCGGCGCCACCTGTAAGTCCCTGCGGTCTGCCAACAATCGTCAGGCCCTCGCATTCTTCGGCAATCTGCGCACCTAGCTTGTTCAGCTCAGCTGTAATCGCCGCCAGGCGGTCACATTCCTTGATGCGCAAGCGACCTGCATTGATAACTCTGGTCGTACCTGCGCTCACCGCCGCCAGCACCGTCAGGACAGGAATGATGTCAGGACAGTCGGCCGCATCTATCACTGTAGCCTGCGTTGCCCCGCCGCGTACGCTCACACTATTTGCCTCCTTGGTGATACACGCACCCATGCGCTGCATAATTTCTACTACGGCCTTATCACCCTGCAGAGAAGCGAAATCCACACCTGCAGCCGTAACAGCATCACCCAGCGCGCCGCCCACAGTCCAAAAGGCCGCCTGCGACCAATCGCCCTCAACCTTGCTGTCCTGCGCCTTGTAGTGTTGGTTTCCTGCTACAAGATAACGCCTGTGCGCACCATCAACGTTTTCTACATTGACACCATACTTCGCCAGGCAGGCCAGCGTCATATCCACGTACGATGCCGATTCCAATGGTGAAGTGATGATAATCTCTGAATCTCCCTTGAGCAGAGGCAGAGCGAAAAGCAGACCGCTGACAAACTGGCTGCTGACGTTACCGGGCAGCTCATACTTGCCTGGCAGCAAGTGGCCGCTGACCGTCAAGGGCAGATTGCCGCCGGCATTAAAATATTGCACCGGCTGCTTATCAAATATATCATAATAAGCCTGCAGCGGACGTGAAACCAGCTTACCATGACCGCTAAAGGTAAGCGGACAGCCCAAATTCGCCCCCAGCGGTACAAAAAAGCGTAGCGTGGAGCCTGATTCGCCACAATCCACTGCATCTGCCGCTGCCACAGGATGACCCGTACCTGTAATCTGCAAAGCCGTGCGTCCTGTGAGCATGCTCGGCACAGTGTCCACGCTCACGCCCAGCGCACACAACACACGCATCGTCGCCTCTATATCCTTAGACATACTGATATTATCTACAATGCTGGTGCCTGCTGCCAGGCCTGCGCAAATGATTTCGCGGTGTCCCATACTTTTAGACGACGGCACCTGCACCGTACCCTGTAATTTTGCAGGAAAAATCTTAAGCTTATCCATCTTCAACCTACCCCAAATACTTTGGCAGCTCCTGCCAGTCTATTTTTTTCAGCACACCCTCGCCGATTTTATCCAATACGATGAGAGTAATGCTGTTACCGTTCTTTTTCTTATCACGTGCCATGGTGGCTAAAAGCTCGCTCTTGGCTACGCCTGCCTCCAGCGGCAGGCTGTATTTTACCAGCACGTCCTTGATGCGCTCCGTACTGCCCAATTGCGTCAGCCCCAGCTCCTCAGTGCGCTGCGTCAGCTGGTACATACCGATGCCCACGCCCTCACCGTGTGTAAAACAACTATAGCCAAAATGCTGCTCCACCGCGTGTCCCAGCGTATGGCCAAAATTGAGCAGCATGCGCAAACCTGTATCGAACTCGTCCTGCTCTACAATGCGTGCCTTAATGGCGCAGCAGGTGGCAACCACGCTGTCAATATCCGCCAAAAGCGCCGCATCATCAGCGTAGGCAGCAATTTTCTCAAACAAAGCAGCGTCCTTAATGCAGCCGTATTTAATTGCTTCGGCCAGGCCGTCATGCAAAAAGCGCACAGGCAGCGTTGCCAAAAGGCTGGTGTCGATAAAAACGGCCTTGGGCTGATAAAAAGCACCTGCCAGATTCTTACCTGCTGCCAAATCCACTGCCACCTTGCCGCCCACGCTACTATCTATCTGCGCCAGCAGCGAGGTAGGAACCTGCACAAAGGCTATGCCGCGCATAAAGCTGGCAGCAGCAAAGCCGCCCAAATCGCCTACGACGCCGCCGCCAAGCGTCAGCACCACGTCTGTGCGTGTCAGCCCTGCAACCGCCAGCTGCTCCAAAACATCCGCCAGCACCTGCATATTTTTGCTTTGTTCACCTGCCGCAATCACCACAGTAACGACAGCAAGGCCAGCCTCCTCGAGGCTAGCCTGTAATTTGGCCGCATATAGCGGTGCTACGTTGCTGTCACTGATAATTGCTGCCTTGCGGGCCTTGGGCAGCAGCGCCGCCACCTTCGGTCCCACCTGTGGCAGCAATCCTGCCGCAATTTCAATATCATAGGCGTGCTTGCCCAAATTCACATGAATCGTGTGCATCAAAAAAGCTCCCTTCTGCGAGCGCCTGCCTTGCGCATCAAGTCCTTAAGCTGCTCACCGTCACCGGAACGCAGCGCCCTTTGCCACAGCGAAAGCTGCTCCATATATTTATCAATTTCATCGGCAACCTTTTCCCTATTAGATAAAAACAAGCTGCTCCAAAGCTCCGGATTGATGTCTGCCACACGAGTGCCGTCGCGGAAGCTGCCTGCGACAAAATATTTTGTCTTATCATCAAAGGAAGCGCTGTCCATGAGCGATACAGCCAGCACATGCGGCAGGTTGCTGGTGTAGGCGATCGTCGCATCATGCTGCGCTGGCGTCACCTGCACCGTATGCCTGCAGCCAAGCGCCAGCGCCAGCTGCTGCAGCCATGTAACCGCCTCAGCGCTGTTGTGCTTTTCGGGAACGATGATATAATTGGCGTTTTGGAAGATGTGTGCATCGCTCATACCCAGGCCGCTGCCCTGGCGTCCTGCCATGGGGTGTCCCGAAATAAATTCCATTCCCGCAGGCAGCATTGCCTGCACCTTGGTAATCATATCATTTTTTATTCCCGCCACATCCGTAAACAAGGCATTAGGGTTAAAAAACGCCACATTTTCCTTTACAAAGCCTGTGATTGCCTCGGGATAAATAGCGCAGATAATAACGTCCGCAGCTGTCAGACGTGCGTCTGCTTTAGGCAGCGCCACATCCACAACTTCCTGCAGCGCTGCCTGCGCCAGCGTTTCCTCGTTTTGCTCAATGCCGATTATCCGACGCACTCCCAGCCTGCGCAGTGCCTTGGCGTACGAGCCGCCAATCAGCCCCAGGCCGACAATAGCAAAGCTCAAACGCTGCCAATCTGTAAATCTATTTCCCCTGCAAAACCCAGGCTCCACAAAAATCACTCCTACCATCTTACTAAATTACATTATAACACGTTTACCGCCAAAATTTACATCTCATTGCATCAGCTTAACAAAGCGGGCTATTGCTTTAGCAGTAAAATATCGTTAGTGCAGGAAAAGCGCGCTAATGATATTTTATCTGCTATTTTACAATTTGCCTTACAGCTCCCTGCCTACGATCTGCGCAATGCCCTTTAAGTCACTCATAAGCTTAGCAAAGCGCTCAGGCTTCAGCGACTGCGCACCATCACACAATGCTGCCTCCGGGTCATTGTGTACCTCGATAATCAGGCCGTCCGCGCCAACTGCCACCGCGGCCTTCGCCAATGGCTCCACCATCCACCACATCCCTGCTGCGTGACTGGGGTCCACAATCACCGGCAAATGGCTCAGCTTCTTGACTGCGGGGATAGCGCTCACATCCAGCGTGTTGCGGGTGTAGGTTTCAAAGGTGCGGATACCACGCTCGCACAGGATAACGTTTTCGTTGCCCTCGCTCATGATGTATTCCGCTGCCATCAGCCACTCCTCAATCGTCGCTGCCAGGCCGCGCTTGAGCAGGATAGGCTTGTTGGTCTTGCCCAGCTCCTTCAGCAGCTCAAAGTTCTGCATATTGCGTGCTCCCACCTGGATGAGATCAACATCCTCCACAAAACGCTCCACCATATACGGTGACATAATCTCCGTCACAATCGGCAGGCCTGTTTCCCTGCGTGCGTTCTTCAAAAAGTCCAAGCCCTTTTCCTTAAGTCCTTGGAAGGAGTACGGCGAGGTACGCGGCTTGAAGGCACCGCCACGCAAAAGCGTCGCACCTGCTGCCTGCACATCCTGCGCTATACCTGTCACCTGCTGTTGTGTTTCTACCGAGCAGGGACCGGCGATCACCTGCAGCTTTTTGCCGCCGAACTTCACACCTGCCACATCTACGATGCTGTCATCGGGGTGGAACATGCGGTTGGCACGCTTAAACGGCTCCTGCACACGCATTACCTTTTCTACACCGTCGTTGACGCGCAGCAGGTTGATATCCAAGGCACTGGTGTCACCAACAACGCCAAAGAGCGACGCGTTAACGCCCTCGCTGGCATGGATGGTGTAGCCCCTGCCCTCCAGCTGTGCCTTAAGCTTGCCTTTTTCTTCAACAGTTGCGGTGGGTTTAAATACAATAATCATGATACTTCTCTCCTTTAAACTAAACTACAATTCTACCAAACTACGCTATAGCTTAAATAGCGAGCCATACTACAAAACAATACTACAAAAAACTACTACACTATACTACTAAAACTACTACATATCCCTGCCAACGATTCTGGCAATTCCCTTCAGCTCACCCATGAGCCTTGCAAAGCGCTCCGGCCGCAGTGACTGCGCGCCGTCACACAAGGCTGCCTCGGGATTGTTGTGCACCTCGATCAAAAGACCATCGGCACCAACTGCCACTGCCGCCTTCGCCAATGGCTCCACCATCCACCACATGCCTGCCGCATGACTGGGGTCCACTACTACAGGCAGGTGACTCAGCTTTTTAACTGCAGGGATAGCGCTCACATCCAGCGTGTTGCGTGTATAGGTTTCAAAGGTGCGGATACCGCGCTCGCACAGGATAACGTTTTCGTTGCCCTCGCTCATAATGTATTCCGCCGCCATCAACCATTCCTCAATTGTTGCTGCCAGCCCGCGCTTGAGCAGGATAGGCTTGTTGGTCTTGCCCAGCTCCTTCAGCAGGTCGAAGTTTTGCATGTTGCGCGCTCCCACCTGGATGAGGTCCACATCCTCTACAAAGCGCTCTATCATATACGGCGACATAATCTCTGTCACAATCGGCAGGCCTGTTTCCTTGCGTGCCTCCTTCAAGTATTCCAAACCCTGCTCCTTTAATCCCTGGAAGGAATAGGGTGAGGTACGAGGCTTGAAGGCACCGCCACGCAAAAGCGTCGCACCGCCAAGCTTAACGGATTTAGCAACATCCGTCACCTGCTCCTGGGTCTCTACCGAACAAGGACCGGCAATCACCTGAATTTTACGGCCGCCGATGGCAACGCCGCTAACATCAACAACGGTATCTGCCGGGTGGAACATGCGGTTGGCACGCTTAAACGGCTCCTGCACACGCATTACCTTGTCCACTGCATCATCAATACGCAGCATATTAATATCTAATGTGCTGGTATCGCCGATAATACCGAAGATGGTCATGTTAACGCCGTTGATCTCATTAATTTGAAAGCCCTTTCCCTCAAGCGCAGCGCGCATCTTTGACTTATTTTCCTCTGGGGCTCCTGGTTTGAATACAATTACCATTAATCTCTCTCCTTTAAACCTGACGCCATTGTCAGCTTGCTACTAAAAAAGCAGGTTCCCCGCAAAGAGAACCTGCTATAATAACAAAACTTAAATTGTAAATGCCGCCGTTGCAAATACTATTTACGGTCCCTAATGCGATGTACGCCGCTATATGATTTTTCCCATGCCAAATAACCGGTGCTAAAGTAATAGCTAAAGACCGGAGCATAATAAAAACCATATTCAATTGCAGTGTTCATCATTTTAGATTCCATTTTTTCACCTGCAAATAATATTTCGCTTACGTCAGCGATTGACGTTATTTTACTCCCCTGCTTATGTATCGTCAAGGAAAAATCAATAATTTATTTAGATTTTATTTTACACAGTATTTAGTGTAACGTAGGTTACAAATTTGTCACAAGCTTATCGGCAAATTCTCCCGCTACTGTACACGTCCCCGCTCAATATATAAGGTGCGGTCACACAGACACTGCGCCAGCTGCCTGTCGTGCGTAATAAACAGGTAGGCCAGGTTATGCTCGCGGCGGATATCGCGCAATAGATGCAGAATCTGTGCCTGCACCGAAATATCCAGCATCGAAGTCGGCTCATCTAGCAGCAGCAGCCGCGGCTGCAAAAGCAAAGCCCGCGCAATGCAGACGCGTTGGATTTCGCCGCCGCTCACCTGATGCGGATAGCGCGTAAGCAACGCCGTATTCAGTTTCACCAGCTCCAGCATCTGCGCAATCCGCTGCTCGTCACAGGGCAATGAAAACACACTGAAGGCCTCGCGGATGCTTGCTCCGAGCGTCTGCCGCGGATCCAAAAAGCCCTCAGGCCGCTGCGAGATAAATTGCACCGCACGGCGGAAGCTGTGCAGCCTGCTACCCGTCGCCTGCGTAATATCTGCGCCCTCAAAGCAAAGACGGCCGCCGTCAGGAGGCAGCAGACGCAGAAGAATGCGCGCCAGCGTGCTCTTGCCGCTACCGCTGCCGCCCATCAGCGCCACCGCCTCGCCCTGCGCAATGCGCAGACTCACGTCCTGCAGCACGTCAAAGCGCCTACCGCTGGCACGGTCGGTAAAGCTTTTACTAATATTTTCAGCTACCAGCATATAAAAAGCACCTCACTTGCACGCCACCTGCCACTGTGTACAGCCCCGGCCGTTCTCTGCAGCAACGTGCACTACAGCGTGGGCAGCGGGGCGCGAACTTACAGCCAGGCAACGCTTCGCCGGCAGCAGGCGCCCTGCCCGGCAGCACCTGCAGCCCGTTTTGCGGCAAAGCCTGTAGAAACGCCTTGGTATACGGATGCAGCGGCTGCGTAAACAGGCTGCCGCTCTTTTCCAGCACCTGTCCGGCGTACATAACTATAACATCGTCACACAGCTCGCGTGCTAGCACGATATCATGTGTAATGATGAGCATGCTGGTAGTCTGCATCGCCTTAATCCTCTGCAGGTTTTGCAGGACGATGCGCCCTACAGCCTCATCCAATCCCTTTGTCGGTTCATCTGCCAAAATCCACGCCGGCCGCGTGCTCAGCGCCATAGCACACAAAACGCGCTGCAGCATGCCGCCGCTCAGCTCGTGCGGATAGGAGGCCAGCACACGCACGACGTCATCCTGCCCAAACTGCGCCAGCAGCTGCTTTTTATAAGCATCATCTGCGTCTGCGATGCCTGCTGCCTGCAAAATATCCTGCAGCTGTCTGCCGATTTTGCGCGTAGGGTTGAGCGATGCGGCTGGGTTTTGCGGAATCACGCCAAAGTCATGCATGATGCTGTCAACTACCTTCCCGTCATAAAGCACCTGCCCTCTTTGCAGCACCTGCTGTGGCAAAATATGCAGCAATGCCTGTCCCAAAATCGATTTACCGCAGCCACTTTCGCCCACGATGGCTGTAAACCTGCCTGACGCCAGTGTCAGCGAAACATCATCCACTGCGTAAGATG
>CAVAHH010000079.1:0-7836 GCA_963588395.1 bacterium | reverse complement strand
GCTATTATCTGCATCTTCACTTTTCATACATTCACTTTGCAATGGATTAGCGGCCTGAACGTTTAAATGAATTTCCTTGCAAGCTCACGAGCCTGCTCCTCACCATTGGTGTTTTTGATCTCACCCACATCATAAACCTTAGGAATCAAAACTTCTCCTACAATTTCCGCCTTCATCAGTGCCATAGTCTTTTCAAAAGAGAAGCGGATACCACTAAAGGTTTCTTCGCTTTCTTCTTCGCAGCAGCTTAGAAGAGCAACCTTCTTACCGGAAAAATTCTTTCCTGCGACATACAAAGAAAACCAGCGGTCAATGACAGCTTTAATCTGTGCCGGGAACGTATACCAATAAACCGGACTTGCGATCACTATACTGTCGGCATCACAGAGAGCTTTCGCTACTTGTTCAAAATCATCGTGGAAGACACAGGCTCCCTTTGTCATGCAACCACAGCAGCTACGACAACCGGCGATTTCCATATTTGTTACATCGTATTCTGTAATGGAAGCACCAACCTTTTTTGCTTCCTCTGCGAAGGCAGCGGCCAACGTGTTAGAATTGCCGTTTTTACGGGGACTTGCTTTCAAAATAATAATTTTGCTCATCTTTCTATCCTCCTATTGAAGTTTAATACTATTATGTGATAGAATAAAGAAAAAGTAAAGTACGCACTTTTGTGTTAGGTACTAACCTTTAGGAGAGTGTAAATGCTATGAACAATTCGTCAAAAGAACTCGGCTGCTGCCTGACAGGTGTGGAACTTCGTGATACAGGCTTTGGCTATACGCTGTCACTCATTGATGGTAAATACAAGATGATAATTATGTATTGGCTAGCGGAGTACAAACCCGTTATGCGCTATAATGAACTAAAGCGAAGCCTTGGGAATATCTCACACAAGACCTTAAGCACCACTCTCAAGGAAATGGAAGCTGACCGACTTATCGTTCGAAAAGAATATCCACAGATTCCGCCCAAAGTAGAATACAGCCTTTCAGAGCGCGGAAAGTCGCTGATCCCGATTTTAGATGCCATGTGCGAATGGGGCGGAGCACATCGGGATGAGATACCTTCAAAATAAGTACGTAAATTACAAGTTGAATTAATCATTTTTGCTCAAAGACCCCAACACTTATTATAGAACCAAAAATATTCCAACACAAAGCAAGCCTCCGCAGGCGTCAAACACCCGCGAAGGCTTATTTTAATCTTCTGCGTCAAGCTCGTATAGTTTTTTATAAATGCCATTTTGTGCCATCAGCTGCTGATGCGTGCCGATTTCAGCAATTTCGCCGTCATGCAGCACCACTATCCTGTCTGCGTTGATGATAGTGGATAGGCGGTGTGCTATGACGAGCGTAGTACGGCTTTCAGCCAGCTTGTCCAGCGATCTTTGGATTTGCTTTTCGGTGCGCGTATCTAGCGCCGAGGTTGCCTCGTCCAGCACCATCACCGGCGGATTTTTCAAAAAGGCACGTGCGATAGCAATGCGCTGCTTCTGACCACCGCTCAGCTTCACACCGCGCTCGCCCACACGTGTGGCGTAGCCCTCAGGCAATGCCTCAATGAAGCTGTCAGCAGCTGCCAGCTTCGCCGCTTCGTGCACCTCGCTTTCCGTAGCATCCACCTTGCCGTAGGCGATGTTAAAGCTTACGCTGTCGCTAAAAAGGAAAACGTCCTGCTGCACCAGGCCCATGTTTTTACGCAAAAAGCTTTGACTATAGCTGTTGATATCTACCCCGTCCAGCAAAATTTTACCCCTGCCCGGCTCGTAAAAGCGCAGCAGCAAGCTGGCCAGCGTAGTTTTGCCTGCACCCGTCGCACCTACAAAGGCCACTCTTTCACCGGGAGCGATGTCCAGGGAAAAATTTTTGAGCACAGGCTTATCTGCCAGATAACCAAAGGTAACGTTGTTAAAGGTGATGCGGCCTGTGATTTTGCCGCTGTCAATAGCATTCGGGGCGTCAGTGATTTCGGCCTTTTGCTGCATCATCTCGTTAAAGCGGTTGAAGCCTGCCATACCACGCTGGTACATCTCGGTAAAGACCGTAAGCCGCAAAATCGGCTTCATAAATAGATTTACATATAGCAAAAAAGCGACAAAATCACCAAAATCCAGCATATCCCCGGCGATCATCCAACCACCACAAGCCAGCACAGCTAGGTTGGTGCCATTGGTAAAAAAGTTGATGCTGCCAGAAAAATAGGACAAAATACCGAACGATTCCTTGCGTACCCTGTAAAGCTCGTTGCTTTTAGCCATAAAGCGCGACAGCTCCAAATCCTCGTTAGCAAAGGCCTTAACCAAGCGTATACCGCTAAGCGCCTCCTCAGCCTGCGCCGAAACCTCGCCCGATTTTTCACGACTGCGGCGGAAGGCACGCTTCATCTTGCGGTTGATGAAAACTGTGTGGATGGTCTTGCCCAATAAAAGCAGACTGATAAGCGCACCCAGATGAGGGTTCATGTAAAGCATCATCGCCATCGTGCCCACCATGCTGATGCTGCAGACCAAAAGGTCGTTGGGACCGCGGAAGGTGAGCTCGCTGATTTCTACAATATCGCTGGTGATACGCGAAAGCAGCTGTCCTGTGCGCGCGTTGTCAAAAAAGTGAAAGGACATCCGCTCTATCTGCGCAAACAGATCACGACGCATATCATTTTCAATCCCCACGCTCATGAGATGGCCATAGTAGTTAATGGCAAACAGCAAAGCGAAATTCACCAGGTACAAAAATAGCAGTACTGCCGCCCAATCAAAAAGCGTGCTGATATTCTTCGCCGGTATTTCGACACTCAGCAAATGCTTTACCATATACGGAAATACCAAATCCAGTAGCGCTGCCAGGCACGAGCCCAGCATGATGCCGATCAGGATCCACTTATACGGTTTATAGTAATGAAGATATTTATGCATCCGGTTTTTCCTCCAGCTTCCAAATGTGCAGCTTGTAGGCACCCATAATCTTGCCCTGCGGCGTCAATGCCGGTGCCTCTACGCCTGCAACCCACCTGCCATCAGGTGAAATGCCTATTGCCTGGCAGGGTCCCTCGGTAGGAAAGAACTGCTGCTTTTTGCCTGTTGCGAGATTCAGCACCAGCGCTCCGTGCGCCTTGTAGTTGTGCGTGCGTACGTTGCGACCCACCGCGCAGGCCGCCAGATTTTGGGCGAAGGCTATTTCCTCCATCGTTCCGTCTGCCATAAACTGGTAGCGGAATGTACCATCTGTATTAAAGGCAAAGATGCTGTTATTGCTGGGATGCTCCACCGGTGTTGGCAGCTGCCAGTTTTCGCGGTTAAAGGTGTTGATGGTGGTAAAGAGCACGCCATAGGGCGTCACGAAGCCATCACGACCGCTGGCGTTGATGTAGGCGCCATCCACCTGCGTGGGCTTAGAAATAACACGCGACCACAAAGTCTTGCCCTGCTCGTCAAACAAAAAGCCGCGCCCATCGCTGGTTGCCGCTGCCAGATATTTGCCATCAGCAGAAAAATTGGGGCTGCCGCGCATAACAGTATTGTCAAAGGGCGGCACAGGTGCCACAAAAGTGGAATTGAGCAGGTCACCGCTCTTTTTATCCACAAAGTACATAGTATCCTTGTAGTGCATCTCCTCGCGGAAATCATAGGCCGACGTAGAAAGCACCACTCTGCCGTTGGCGTCATTTGCGTCACACCAGTTAATCCAGCTATCAATCACCTCATTCTTGGGAAACTGCCACAGCAGCCTGCCCTCACCGCTCACAGCCAGCATTCTGCCGTTGTAGCCACGACTACCGTCGGCGCGCATCAAAAAGCGGTAGGCATTGGCATAGATATTGCCATCCTTATCCGTGACGATGTGTACAATGGACGGATACGAGCGCTGCGACGCATCGGCACCAACAAAATCGCTAGCCTTGTACTGCCAACGGATGTCGCCTGTATGCACGTCCACAGCATAAAGGTTGCCCTCGGCACTTTGCTCGCCCACCACTGCCAAGGCGCCATCAGGCGTCAGGCAGAGTGAAACCAGCTTGCCGATACCAAGCGAACGCTTCCATTTTTGCTTGCCATCGTTATCAAACAAAAACAGCTCGCCCCGCTCCGTACCTACTACCCAGCCCTGTTCACTGGGGGCATAACGCACCACAGCCTTAGTAAAGCCCATGCGGTCGTAATTTTGCGTAGGAATATCTCCCAGGTACACACTTACGCCGCCTGCGCCGTCTGTAGCGGTAAAGTGATTCCAAGGCGTGCGGCTGCCTGTTATCCAACACAGTGCGCACCAGGACAGTGCCAGTAAAACAATAGCTATCCAGCCCTTCAGCTTACTCATAAATACAGCACCGTCCAATCATAAACCTGGCGGAAAATGCCAAAATACATTCCCTGCTCCGACAAAAGATAAATAACCTTGCTACACACCACTGCCAGCACCAGCAAAAAGAGCAGCAGGCAGCTAAGCCTTTCGATCTGCGGCCAAGCTTGCGTGCGTGTCCTGGCCTGCGCCAAAAAGAAGCCACGACTGACAACTGAAAGCGCCAGCGTCTGCGCCCTACGCAGGCAACGTGCGAGAAGTGGCTTGGCGATATACGGCAGATGCCGCAGCACCGCGGTACGTCCGCTCTGGCTGTCACTGCGCAGCTGCAGCGCCGTAATGACCTCGCCTGTTTCGGCAGCCAGCACAGGTAGAAAACGGATGGCCGTCACCAGCATAAAGGCTAGCTGCGGCGACAAACGCCAGGCTAAAAGTGCCTGTAAAAGCTGTCTTGGGTCACTCGTCCAACACACCAAAAGACCCAGCGAAAGCATGGCAGCGCTGCGCAGTCCCTGTACCGCACCGTATAAAATGCCCTCGCGGTAGATATAAAGTCCACCCGTCAGCTGTCCCAAGAAAGGCGCTTCGGGTGAGATGATGACGAAAAGCGTTGTCCTAGGAGTCTGCGCAAAAAACAGCGCCTGACTGAACATCGATCCCCACAGCCCCAAAAGCAGTAGCACCGCCAATACCTTCCACTTGTATATAGATGTGCGGGCCGCTACATGCAAAAGCAGCGTCGCCGTAAACAACACAAACAATGTGCGCGGGTTATCCACTGTGATCATCAAAATGGCAAAAAGGAAGAGGAACAAAAGCTTGGTGCGCCCGTTCAACCGCTGCGCCCAGGCTGCCGTATCAGTTCCTTCCCACAGCTGCCGCATCGACATAGCGCATCACCTCCTCCACCGTAACGCAGGGAGGAACGCCCACCTGCATGCAGATATCCAAAAGCGCCGAAGCCGTCAATCCGCCCTCAGCTATAAGCTTACGGTCAGCCAGCACAGAGTGCGCCGCACCGTCAGCGATAATTTCACCACTACGCAGCACAATCACCCTGTCGGCCACCTGTGCTGCCAGCTCCACATCGTGGGTGCAGATAAAGATGCTGCCGCCCTGCTCCCTGTAAGCCATAAGCAGGCGGCGGATCTCGCCCAGGCTCTGCTCGTCCTGGCCTGTCGTGGGTTCGTCCAAAAGCAGCAGCGACGGCTTTTTAGCCAGCATCGCACCCAAAACCACGCGCAGACGCTGCCCCTTGCTCAGCGCCAGAGGAAAGTCATTTGCATATTCCGTCAGGTTAAGCTGCACTAAAAGCTGCTCGAGCTCCTCCTGCGTCAGAGTGGTGTTTTTCCAGCACAGCTCCTCGCGCACCGTATCCGCCAAAAGCATCAAGTCAGGCTCCTGCCGCAGGTAGCCTATCTGCCCCAGTTTTTTACCTATGGGCTCCCCAAGAAGAGATATACTTCCCTGCCTTGTCTGCGACAGACCTCCCAAAAGGTTCATCAGCGTGCTTTTGCCTGCACCGTTAAAGCCCATCAACGCCGTAATCTGACCGCCCTGCAAGCCGAAGCACAAATTTTTGAGCGTCGGCGCACTGCTGCCCGGGTAAGTATAAAACAGGTTCTGCGCCGCTAGCAGCGGTGCTTGCTGCAATTTAGGCGTCATGGTGACATCAGCTTGCGGATGCACGCAGCATCCACTCTTTATCATCTGCACGATTTTTTCCGTCGACGTAGTCAGCTCCGCAAGGTGTAGCGCCCTGCACAGCTTCACCGTCTGCGGCTCACGCAGGCCCAAATCCTGCCTGCCGGTGAGAGCGTCCCAGGCCGCTTCTATGGCACCGTCGTAAATAATCTGCCCACTCTGCATCACTGCCAGGCGCGAAAAAAACCTGCACAGCTCGTTCACGCGGTGCTCTATCATCAAAATGGCAATGCCTGCCTCTTTATTCAAACGCAGTAAAAGCTGCATAAAGCTCTGCACACCCTGAGGGTTCATCTGGCTGACCGGCTCATCCAGTATGAGCAGCCTTGGCCGCGTAATCAAGATTGATGCCAATGCCAGCCGCTGACGCTGGCCGCCACTGAGCTTATGGATGCTTTGCGCGCCCAGGCCACCAAGTCCAACCAGCTCCAGCGTTTCAGCAACCTCACGGTCAATAACGTCCTGGCTTACGCCCTGGTTTTCCAAGGCAAAGCCCACCTCATCCGCCACTGTCATCGCAAAAAGCTGGTCATCTGGTGACTGGTATACGGTTCCCACCATCTGGCCGATCGCCTCCGGAGCCCACAGTGTCACATCCTGTCCCTGCAGAAAAATTTTACCGCTTAAATCTCCGCGCTCCTCGCTGCCTAAAAGGCCGCTAATTGCCTTGATAAGCGTGCTCTTACCACAGCCGCTGCGACCTGCCAAAAGCAGCATTTCGCCGTCCGCCAGCTGTAGATTTATTCCCTTTAACGTTGCCTGCTGCCTTGAGGGGTAGCGGTAGCACAAATTTTCTATCTTCAGCATACTATTCCCCCATCACCTGCTGCAGCTTGCTGCCTGTTTTGGCACCCAGCCAGGCGCCGATGCTGCTGTATAGCAGGCCATTGACCAACATGTACAGCGCCAGGTACCAATCTGCATAATACAAACGGTAGAAAAACATCATCTGCTCCAAATTAACCAGGGTGATGAGCGCATCCCCCACACCCAAAAGCAGCGACACCAAAAGCAAATAACGCGACGAAAGCACCTGCCTGCGATAAAAGCCACAAGCGTACAAAATAAATTCCAACACCACGATATTCACGCATACACTAAGTAGTCCTAGAGGAGTAAAATGGCCAAACATCAGACCTGCCAGCAGATACTTAATAAAATACATCAAAGCCAGCACACCAGGCGCACGGAACAAAACCAAGAGCGACACCACCAAAAGATATTGCAGCACGCCGCTCAAAACGCCTGTAAGCAGGCCCGAAAACGGTCCCAAAAAGACGTGCAGCAGATCGCCTATCAAGGTAGTGGGCAGCGTAATACCGCCAAAGGCCAGGGCCGCAAATAAGGCCACCGTAATCGCACCACGCGCGCCAATCTTATAAATGCACTGCTTGAGCCTGCTGGCGCAGCAAACAAGCACCACAAGGCAGACAAAGGAAAAGCCCACCGCCGCAAGTCCAAGGTTGTGCTTTTTGGCGATCGTCAGCGGCACCTCCTGTACCTTTTCCTGACCGTTGCCGCTCACAGTAACGCGCAGGCTGTAGTCACCTGCAAGCACCGTAAAATAATCTACATACAAGGGGATGATAAACGCCTGCGCCTTTTTGCCGTCAAGCGAAATCAGCGCTGTGGTTTCGTTGGCGGCGCCTGTTGAGCCCGCCCAGCCGTGCTCGCTGTCATCATTGTTTTTACCTGCAGTGCACAGCCCCGGCTGCACCTGCCCGGTCTTTTTATCCACCAGCTGCGCCTTAAACTTTAACAGGCGCACATCACGCTGGGGGTTGCGCATATCCAAAAGCGCAAAGGCCGCAGGGTGGTTAAATACTGCCGA
>CAVAHH010000078.1:0-7843 GCA_963588395.1 bacterium | reverse complement strand
GACCTAAAGCGTAATAAGGTTTTGTTTGACTGCCAAATGCTTAGAGATATGCCGCTTTATGAAGAATGCAGTATGCATAGGCCGGTAAGCTATTATAAACATCAGCTGACAATTAGTGACGCCTATATGGATAGTAGGCTGGGATATACGCAGGCGCGCGGCCAGTACGTAATTGTTTTGGTCGATATGAAAAATGTCAGCCGGGAGCGTGCAGGCAGTTTGACTGGCGGCAAATGGCTGAAGCTGTGGGATAAGACCAATGACAAGGTTTATGATATGGATATTTCGTCCATGAAGAGATATTATGGCAGTTATAACGATACTGCCTGGATAAACAAGAATTTAGAGCCTGGCGAAAGCACTGGCGAGGTAGCGATTGTTTTTGATGTTGACAGAAATTTTGATGAAGATAATTGCAGCTTTGTGATTTACGGCGGCTTTAAATTTGCTGCACAGCCAGTAAAGCTGGATATAAGATAAAATCATTTAGGTTGGACGCAAAAGGGGAATTTGCAAAATGAAAAAGCTGATTATGGGTTTAGCACTCGCTGTAGGTGTTGCCTGCGCTTTTACACTCGCTATTCAGCCTGTGTATGCCAATGGCGGCTATGCAGGTAGTTCGTATAGATCCCATGTAAGCAAGCAGATGACGCTGCATCTTGTTTATGGTAACGAAACTGGCTTGTATGAGGGGACGGTAAATGCCGATGGCCTGCCAGATGGGCACGGACGCTTTACAAGCCATTATTCTGGCAGCAACCAAAGATGGCAGTATGAGGGCGAATTCCGCAACGGTCATTTTGATTATGGAAAAGTTACTGATATTGATAATACCAAGGTATGGCGCGAGGGTACTTTTACTGATGACGAGCTGACTGGCTATGGTAAATTGTGCAAAAGCTCGGGCACAATTTTCGAAGGCTACTTTAGTAGGGATATACCCTTAGCTCAGGAGCGTTCATTAAGCTATCCTGTCAGGTATGCTAGTTGGGAATTTTACATCAATGATATCTATGAGGATGACTACTTTGGCTCAGAGCGTGCCAATGGCAGGTTTATTATATTGATGGTGACGGCTAAAAACTTAAGGGATTTGTATGTAAATTCTATTGCCAGACCAGGTATTGTACGTCTTTGGGATAGTAAAAGCGGACATAATTTTAAGGTGGCAACGGAGGTTATGAAACGCTATTATAGCAAATATAATGACACTGGCTGGATAGAAAACTACATGAACCCTAATTCTACAACTAGCAATGTGGCATTAGTATTTGATGTTCCCTATTATGTTGATAACAGAGACCTGAAGCTGTTGTTTTACGTTGGTGGTGACAGCATTGGCCAGGTGTATACTATTGATATAAAATAACCATATTGCAGCAATTTTATCAGAAGCAAAATCCCTACAACAGTGCGCTGTTGCGGGGGGTTGCTTTGCCGTGTGTAATGATTGAAAAATATTCTTGCGCAATCTATTTTAGTGCGCATACAGAGCAACGACAAATTTTCCTTGCTCTACAGGTTAACTTGTGCTATAATTGCAGTTAACAAATGGTTAACGTGAAATTTGCAAAGGTTTACGTTAACCATTAATTTTGCAGAATAAGCCTACTTAATAAATAGGTATTAATTCGGAAAGAGGAGATAATATGGATCCGAAAGCGTTAGCAGAAGAGATTATAGCAGGAAAAAGAATAACACGTGAGGACGATTTACAAGCATTTTTGACCTGCGATTTGCAGGCACTGTGTGAGGGCGCAGACAAAATACGTGAGCACTTTGTAGGTGCACGCGTAGATTTGTGCTCCATTATCAACGGCCGCAGCGGTCATTGCCCTGAAAACTGCAAGTTTTGCGCACAGTCGGCACACAACCACACAAGCTGCGAGGTTTATGACTTTTTGCCTGAGGAGGAAATTGTTAATCTGGCACGTCTCAACCAAGAGGAGGGTGTGCACCGCTTTTCTATTGTAACTGCAGGTAAGGCTTTGACGGGCGAGGAGTTTGACAAGGCTATTCACGCTTACAATACCATGCATCGTGAGCTGAAAATTGACCTGTGCGCTTCTATGGGCTTTCTTTCGCGTGAGCAGCTGCACCGCCTGCATGAGGCCGGCGTTACCAGCTACCATCACAATATCGAAACCTCCAAGCGTAACTTCCCTAACATCTGCACCACGCATACCTATGACATGAAGATTAATACGCTGAAGATGGTTAAGGAGGAAGGCATGTGCGCCTGCTCCGGCGGCATCATCGGTATGGGCGAAACCTGGGAGGACCGTTTGGATATGGCTATCAGCCTGGCAGAGCTGGGAATAGATTCCATTCCCTTGAATGCTTTGATGCCTATCCCTGGTACGCCGCTAGAGCATCTGCCGCGCTTGAGCGAGGATGATATACTCCGCACTGTTGCCTTCTTCCGCTACATCAATCCGCTGGCTAATATCCGCCTGGGTGCAGGCCGTGCGCTGTTGACGGGCGATGGCGAAACTGCCTTCCGTGCCGGCGCCTCTGCCACTATCACCGGCAATATGCTGACGACTGTGGCCTGCGCTACTATTCGCAGTGACCGCAAGATGCTCAACCATATGGGCCGTGACATCAAACCGGAATATATGACCGATGAAGAGGCCGCGGCCATTGATGCCAGAGCCGAGCTTGCGTAAAAATACTTCTCTCCGGTAAATACCTGCAAAGGAGCTGCCTGCAAAAAAATTGCGGCAGCTCTTTTTGCGTCTGCACTTGTAGAGAGCATTTAGCTGTTATATAATAGGAGATGATGTTTTGGGGATATACAGTTGTTTATGAATGATGGTAGCATGGAGGGTATATGGAATTTAAGTTTTTCCAGAGGAAAATAAAAATATCCTTCTTTAGCATGATGATTTTTGCCTTCTTCCTGCTGGTTTCTTTGGTGAGCCTGCATATTGTGCGTGATAAGATACTGGAAAATTCGCACATTATGGGACAGGAGATTGCTGCCCGCTTTGCCATAAGAGAAACGGGACGCATCAAATCGCAGGAAATGCTGCTTCGCAGTGCGGCGCAGAACATGGCGCATCTGCTGGAGATGAAGCCTGATATAACGGAGGGCGAGCTGGAGGAGGCCCTGGCGCACTTTACGGAATACATGGAAACAAATTCCGAGGTGGGCCGTTTTGAGATGTGCGCAGTCTTTAACGGCCACATGGTGGGTAAAAAGCCTGTCGGGAGCAGTGCTGATGTGCGTAGCCTAAAATGGTATCAGGCAGCCTTGAAAAATAAAAACAGCGTAGCCTATACCAATCTCTATCGCAAGGATAATAGCAGTGGGCGAGTGCTGACATTGGCTGTAAGCTTTGGTGATGATGACGTGCTGGCGATGAATATCTATCCGGAGCGTCTCAATGCGCTTTTAGCAGATAACCAGCTACCACCGCACAGCTACTATTACTTATGCGATCCTGATGGTAATATCATGTTTGCGATCAATGACCGCGATCTGTCTATAGAAGAGCAGCAGCCTTATGTGGAGCAGATTTTTAAGGAGATCCGCAATAATAATTCTGACGATGTTTCTTATATAACTGATTATGACGGCAACAAGCGTGGCGTATATTATACAACCTCGGAAAAGGGTTGGATTTCTATTGTCACTATTCCCTATGACTTTTTGCTGGGGGATTATGAAAGCCTGATGCATTGGTTTATGCTGACGCTTGGCGTGCTGCTGCTGTTGGCAGCAGGGCTGGCGCTGCGTGAGCACGTCCTCAATAAGCAGATTCAAAGCATCAACGAGGTTATCCGCGTGATGAGCAAATCGTTTTTGGCTGTCTTCCGCGTAAATTTTGTTACCGGCCGCTATTATATGCTCAAGAGCGCTTCCTTCGGTCCCCAGGAGGCCGAGGGCGATTATGATAAGCTTTTGCAGGGACTGTTGACTTATGTGGAGCCGGAGGCTGCTGACGAATTTGCTGAAACCTTTTCCCGTGACAACATCAAGGAGCTGGTGAACCGTCATATTTATGATTTTGGTGGCGAATTCCGCCAGCGCTTTGGCAAGGAATATAAGTGGCTTAATGTGCGCCTGGTGCGCGACGATCTGCTTAAGGCTGATGAGGCTATCTTCTTCTTCCGTGAGGTGGATGCCGAAAAGCAAAAGGAGCTGGAGCGCCTGCAGGTGACGGAGCACGCGCTGCGGGTGGCACGCGAAAATGCCAAGTCACGCAACATGTTCTTTTCGGCCTTGTCGCACGATATGCGTGCACCGCTCAACGGCATTATCGGCATGGCAGAGCTGGCCGAGCTGCACAAGGATGACTGCGGTCAGGTAAAGGAATATATCCGCAAAATCCGCGGTGCAGGGCAGCAGCTGTTGACGCTCATTAATGATATTCTGGAAATGGCACGTTTGGATAACGGCCAGGTGGAGCATGTGCAGGAAACCTTTGCTATAGGCAAGGCGGTGCAGGATATCAGTGATATTTTTGCGGCTCAGGCCGAGCTGGAGCAAAAGTTCTTTGATGCACAGCTGCTTTTGCCCGAGGGAGAAACTGTGAGCGGCGATTTGCAGGGCCTGCAGCAGATATTGAATAATATTTTGTCTAACGCGATCAAATACACCAAGGCCCAGGGAAAGATAAGCTTTATGGTGCGCAAGGAGGCTGGTAAGGAGCGCAACCGTGCGCGTTACACCTTTATTGTTACAGATACAGGCTGTGGTATGTCAGCCAAGTTCCTGAAAAAAATTTATAAGCCCTTTGAGCGTGACAGCCGCTTTGGCGTGCCCAAGGTGGTTGGTACCGGTCTTGGTATGACCATCGTTAAAAGCCTGGTAGACCGTATGGACGGCAGCATTCATATCAGTAGCCGCGTGGACGAGGGTACCTGCGTGCTGATTTCGCTACCGTTTAACCTTGTTAAGCAGGCTGGTGGCAGCACAGCACAAGAGCAGCCCAAGTTGGCTGATTTTGCCGGCTGCAGGGTATTGGTGGCCGAAGATAATGACATTAACATGGAAATTATCAGCGAGCTGCTGACTATGAACGGCCTGGAGGTTTTGGCTGCTGCTAATGGGCAGGAGGCAGTGGAGCTTTTTAAACAGTCAGAAGTAGGCAGCATCAATATGGTGCTTATGGATATGCAGATGCCGGAGCTGGACGGCTGCGGCGCAGCGCGCGCTATTCGCACCTTGGACCGCAGTGACTCCAAGACCGTGCCTATTGTAGCACTCACAGGCAACAGCGCGGCCGGCGATGTTAAAGAGGCTTTGAACGCCGGGATGAATGATTACATGGTTAAGCCGGTACAGATGAAGCTTTTGGCGCAGAAAATGGGAGAGTATCTGCTGCATTAATTTTAGAAGGAGGCAGGAAGCATGGTTTTAGAGGATTTGCCTAATTATATAGATATTAATATTGCCAAGGGCTTGGAGGAGCGTTTTATGGGCAGCGAGGCGCTTTATGTGCGTTTTTTGCATAAGCTGGCCGCTTCTCAGGAATTTGCGCAGCTTCAGGCCGCCGTGCAGGCTGCCGATTGGCAGGAGGCCTTACGATTGGCGCATAATCTTAAGGGCGTGTGCGCAACTCTGGAGCTGGGGACTCTTTCTGCCAACTTTGCAGCCATCGTCACTCTTTTGCGTAGAGATAGCTTTGCAGCGCAGGACGTGCAGCAATCCCTTCAGTGCGTGCAGGACGAGTGGGATAAGACGCTGGCGTGCATAAAAAGATTGCAGGAGAGCGCGTAATGGAGCTTATCAGTATAGCTGTGGGTGGAGCGCTGGGCGCACTATGCCGCTATTTTTTTGGTAATATTATTACCAGGCTTATGAGTAGCAGCCTACCGTGGGGAACGTTTATTATTAATATCGTTGGCTGTTTTTTCATGGGGGCGCTGATGACGTTGATTGTGGAGCGGCAGCTGCTGCCTGCAGCGTGGCGCTTGTTTTTGTGTGTTGGCCTGTTAGGAGGCTTCACTACATTTTCTTCGTTTGGTTACGAGGGACTGACGTTGCTCTTGCAGGGAAATTCGGCTGCGGCGCTTGGCTATATTGGCGGCAGCATCTTTTTAGGCCTTGCGGCTGTAGGTGTTGGTGTGCTTGTGGCAAGAGCAATTTAAAATGTTATATGCTGCGCCGAGTGACGGCTGCAAGGCATAAAAGACAAAATAAAAAACCGCTTGTTGCTTCTGTGGAAATGGTTCCGATAGAGGCAATAAGCGGTTTTTACTTAGGTTTAGCTTGAGTTTAGCTTGCTTTTGTGCTTTAGGAGTTATTTTCGTTCTAAGTTAAGTACTACTATTGCTGCAAGAATGAGCGCCATACCTGTAATTTTTGTTAATGTAAGCGGTTCGGAAAAGCACAGCACGCCCACGGCAGCAGCAACAAAGGGCTCAATGGTGGCCAAAATAGAAGCACGGCCAGCTTCCACGCCCTCCAGACCCTTGGTGTAAAGCAAATAAGGCAGCACAGCACAAAGAATACCCAGGGCGCAAACGTTGAAAATGGCCTGGTTGCTGAGGTTGCCAAGGCTTGGCAGCTGTAGGCCGGACAGAGGCCAGGAGCCGAGGACCGCGAAATAAAAGGTGTAGGCGGTAATCGTCAGCGAGGAGTAGCGCTGCACTGCGTACTTACCAAAAATACTGTAGAGCGCATAGCCGAAGCCACTGCCTAAACCGTAAAGCAAGCCGCTGGTGCTGAGCGCGAGGCCGCTGCCCAAAGCGCCAGTGACACAAGCGCAGCCGGTAAAGGTGAGTACAAGGGCAATGGCCTTGCTGCGCGTAAAGCGTTCACCAAAGCAGATAAGTGACAGCAGCATGACGAAAATGGGGGAGGTGTAGAGCAAAAGAGCTGCTACTGCTAGATTGGTCTGCTGCATGGCGTTAAAATAGCAAAAGTTAAAAAACACCAGGCTGCAGATGCCTGTGCCGATAAACAGCCAGCAGTCACGCAGACGGATGCTGAGCGTGCGGCGAGGGCTACGCGCTACCAGCAGCGTGATGCAGATTGCTGCTACCAGTGAGCGCAGTGCCACCATCTGCAGTGAAGAAAAGCCCTCTGCTGCCAGGTTGCGTACAAAAAGACCTATCAGACCCCAGCAGGCAGCAGCGGTGATAATGTACAGGTAGGATTTGGTTTTCACTCTGCGTCACCACCCTTACGGCCACGGCCCCAAAAGGCGTGAAATTTGTCTAAAAGCTCCTTGCCGGGCTTGGCAGGCCACAGCTCCTGGCGGTCGCTGTTACGCATGGCGGCTGCCAGATGGTCATAGATTTCGGGGTACTGCGCATCGAGGGCGGCAATATGCTCCTTGATATCTTGACGCATGGTGTGTCCGTCGTAGGGACAGGGATTCTTGATGGGATGCAGGCCAAGCTTGGCTACAAGAGCGCGGATTTCGCTTTCGCGGTAATACAAAAGCGGACGCAACACGGTAATGCCACTACGTGAAAGCGGCGTGACAGGTAAAAAGGTGCGCAGCTGACCGCTGGTGACGAGGTTCATAAAAAAGGTTTCTACAGCGTCGTCGTTGTGGTGTGCCAGCGCCACCTTGTTGAAGCCGAGCTCTTTGGCGCGGCGGTTGGTGGCAGCGCGGCGAAAATACGCGCAGGTGAAGCAGGGACTGCCGCCTTTTTTGGCATGTGCAGCCATCACGTCCACCTCGTCGCTGTAATGTACAAGACCGAACTGTGCGCAAAACGCCTCCAGCTCTGCCTCGGGAAAATCGGGTGCGAACATACCGTTGACAGTGTAGCAGGCCAGATCGAAGGGAATGGGGGAATATTTTTTGATTTCTGCCAGCATGGCCGTCAGCAGCATACTGTCTTTGCCGCCGCTCAGGCCGACAAGGATGCGGTCGCCTGG
>CAVAHH010000077.1:0-7944 GCA_963588395.1 bacterium | reverse complement strand
GATTGTAAAGAAGCTTACACTAAAATTCCGTATAAAATTAATATATTTTTAATTATTGTTCGTGATGGTCTCCTATGCCCGTTCTGCTCTCGTTTTAATTAACTGTGCCGCAATACTCACCGCAATCTCTGCCGGCGTTTCGCTACCAATGGTAATGCCGATAGGTGTTGTTACCCGTGCCAGCTGCTGCTCGCTGTAGCCCTCTGATAAAAGTGCTGCCCGCGCCAGAACTGCTTTGTTTTTGCTCCCCATAATGCCAATGTAACCTACAGGCGTAGTTAGCAAAAAGCGTTCACAGTTAGCATCATGCACATGGCCGCGCGTCATCACAACAGCGTAATCGCGTGCACTAAGGTCGCACACGCCTGCCAAATTGGCAAAATCTACCTGTTGCACACGCTCTGCCTGTGGAAAGACTGCCGCATCCGCAAATTCTGCCCTGTCATCTAACACTACGCATCCAAAGCCCAGATGGCATAAAAGCGGCACCAGCTCGCGTGCCACATGACCAGCGCCAAACACATAAACCCAACCATCATAGCCATATTGCTCAGCGTAATAGTCACAGCCGTCTATGCTTAGAATGCCTCTGCGACCTGCCAGGGGCAGGTCTTTTTTTATTTGCGGCAAACTGCCGCCTGCATTCAGCGGCAGCAAAAACCACCAAGGCCTGTGCTCTCTGATGGCTGCCAGGCCCTGCTCAACAAGCGACAACACTTCCCCCATGGCAGGCAGATAACAAAATTGCACCTGACAGCTGCCACCACAGGCCATGCCTGCACGCGGCGACAGATCATAGGCCTTGACAAAGCTACCACCACCTGCCGCCAGCTGTTTTTGTGCCAGCTGCTGCGCCGCATATTCCATACCACCGCCGCCAATGGTGCCATACACCAGACCGCGTGCGTCTACCAACATATAAGCACCGCTGGTGCGCGGAGTAGAGCCTTCGGTTTCTATTAGAGCAATGAGGTAACAGTCATAACCATTTTGCTGCTGTTCCTTAATCTTGGCAAATAAATTTTTCATCTATTTTTCTCCTGTGCATAACGGCAGACAAGCTCAAGCACGCTACCAGCGATGCAGCGCGCCTTGTCCGAAATCGTAAAGCAGTTGACCAGTTCTTCCTGACGTGGGTCGATATCAGCAATTTTAAACCCACGGGTTACAGGAAAGCCATCACGGATCATTCCTCGGATAATGCCCGTGAGCGTAGCAGGGATATTCACACGTTCCCGACCATCATCGATATAGGCAATGGTTTCACCCCTTTGCACCAAACTGCCGATATCGCGCACAATGTGTAGCACACCGGCGCTGGGAGCATGCAAAACACGTTCGGCGCTATAACCGGCAATGTTGCCCGGCACGCCACTGTTGGGAGCAGCACTACCGCTTCTAATGATACGTCCTAGATTATGGCCGCGCTTAGTTTCAATGATAGCATGCGCATCAATACCAGCCGTAAAGCCAGGTCCTAACGCCACCACCAGTGGCGCCATGCTGCTTGTAGTGCCCAAATTACGTTTAGCGATGATGGCGTCAATCACGATATCTGGTGCAAACTTTTGCACGCACTCTGCCTTATCATCCACAAGCACAGGTACCTCACCAGAACGCCACACTTTCGGCGCCTGCTTAATATCATCAATAAGTCTGCCAGTCATAGCTTCAACGGTGGCCTCTCCTGCGTATACAGCCTCGCACAAAGCCACCTGCCTGCGGATGGCTGCAGGATGCGCACATTCCAGCACCAGCGGTGCAAAGCCTGCTCCCCACAGTCGGTGTATAACGCCTGTCGCCAGGTCTCCCCCACCGCGGACTATAATCTTTAACATTACTTTTTCTCTCCCCTCAGCCAGATACGTTCCGTTTCCATTCCTGCTGCCATAAGCAATTGGCATAGGACTGCGACCTGAGCTACTGCTGCCACGTCACATTTATTAAGCACTATATAGAAAGCACGTGTACCCACGTCCTTGCGCGCTCCCTGCGGTGAAAGCAGCACCTGCGCCAAAAACTGCTCATCAATCACATCGCATAACTGCTTAGCAAAAAGCTTCTCTGCCAGCTGCGATCTGAAGCACGCCTCTACCAGCGTCCGTCCCAAGGCATCCATGCCCGACACAGCTACTACAATATCACAATCCGCTAGCAATACAGGTTCATGCGAGGCAGGTAGCTTACATGGCATGTACTTTGCCCCATCTGCTTCGCACAGGACGATGTCGCTTTCCTGCGCAAGGACTGAATATAGTTTTTGTGATGGTGCGGTAAGCTTGCCTGTTTGCATCTCAGCTTCACCAATAACGGCATAGCTCCCGGCTCGCCACAGTCTGTGTGCCTCTTGCACGCTTTGAGCCCATACTGCTGCCTGTGGCTGACGGATGTGAGTGCTTGTGCAGACAAGTACCTTACGCTCCTGCCGAACAAAAGCCGCCGCCAGCTCATACATTACCGTAGTTTTGCCTCCGCCGCCAACCAGGCAGATGACGTGCCGTTGCCTGTCATTTATAAATGTGAACGGACATTGCGCCATAATCGCACCCCGATTTAATCACAAAAAAGCTGCCGCTCCCGCCACGCCCCATCCAGCTACGCCATAACGGCCGCTGGTGGAAGCAGCAGAACTGCGACAGCCAACTTCTTCAAATAATTATTTTGCCTGACCAATAGCGGCAATAACCTCTTCAGTTAAATCCTTGCCACCAAAAACCATAGCACTGGCATCAACAACGTTGGTAATACCATGGGATTTTGCTACCTGACCAATAGTCTTGCGGATCTTCTCACGAATCGGGTTCAGCAGGGAAGACTCTTTCTTATCAACCTGAGCAGAAAGCTTTTCGCCCAGCTCACGCTTGCCTTTGTCATCCAAGTTAGGAGCCTTTTGGTTAAATTCGGTTTCTGCCTTTTGGCGTTCCAAATTAATAACGCTCATAGTAGCCTGAATATCGGGATAGCTACGGAATACACGCTCTACATTAACATAGCCCAGATCCTCAGCAAAAGCGCTTACAGCGAAGGCCATAGACATAACCACTGCCATAAATAAAGTAATAAGACTCTTTTTCATTAAAATAGTAACCTCTCTTCATTAGAATTAGATTTTTTACTGCTACTATCTTACCCTATTTTGCAAGAAAAAGCAACAAATTTATAACTGTCCGCCACTCCAAGTACGTTGACGCACAGGTGGCGTGGGGTAAGAACCGCGGCTGGTAAAAAGTCCCTGACGCACAACGGCCTCTGCCATCGCCACCGACGCTGCCGCCGGATCAATAACAGGCACGCCCAAACGCACAGCCAAAGGCTGCGCCAGCCCCAAAAAGCACAGACAACCTAAAATAAGTGCCTGCACCCCACTTTCAGCAAGCAGCTTTGCACCTGCCTGAGCCAGAAGCTCCAGAACCCTGTCGCGCTCCTGCCACAGGTCCAGTCCCCGTCCTTCTATGCCGCCAACAGCAGCAATACGCCGCGCATCCACACCGCACTGCTCCACAAACAGCTGCTTTTCGCTGCAGCGGCTTGCATCCGCCAAAAGCAGACCTGCCTGCCTTGCTGCCACAGGAGCCATAAGACAGGCCGCCTGACCTGCCCCGATGACGGGTATATTAAGCAATTCACGGCATGCGTCCAGCGCAGGGTCACTAAAGCAGTACAGAACTACGGCATCATACCCATCGCGCTCCGCACGCAATGCCATCTGCAAAATCTCTGGTGACGCCAATGCCGCATCCACCGCCGAATCAATCTCTATATGATTGTTCACCAGGCACTCCATGTGCAGCTCCACATCCGGCCCTACATATGCACAAAGCAGACGGCAGCGTGCTGCCATCTGCTCAGGAGTAACCCCAAAGTCAGGATTAATAATGAATATTTTCATGTATGCTTCCTTATATAAGAATCGACGCCAAAAACTTCTTGGCTCGTTCCGTTTTGGGATGATTAAAGACCTCGTCCGGCGTACCGCTTTCAATCAGATAACCGCCGTCCATAAAATAAACTGTGTCCGAAACGTCTTTGGCAAAGCCCATTTCATGCGTAACCAGCACCATAGTGATGCCTGTGTTGGCCAGCTGCTTGATAACGTCCAAAACCTCCTTGACCATCTCGGGGTCAAGTGCAGACGTAGGCTCATCCAAAAGCAATACCTTAGGCTCCATAGCCAAAGCACGTGCAATAGCAACGCGCTGCTTTTGACCGCCGCTCAAACGGCTGGGGTATTCGTTGGCCTTCTCCGAAAGATTGACCTTCTCCAAAAGCTGCATTGCCTTTTCATTGGCCTCCTGCTTGGATAAGCCATTAACTACGCGCGGAGCGTAGGTCATGTTTTCGAGAACAGTCATATTAGCAAATAAATTAAAATGCTGAAACACCATGCAGGCATTTTTGCGGATATCTTCAATTTTTACTTTACTGTTGACAATATCCGTGCCTTCAAAGATGATAGCTCCGCCCGTCGGCTGCTCTAGCAGGTTGATACAGCGCAGCAGCGTAGATTTACCGGAGCCAGAGGAACCGATGATGGTTACAACCTCACCCTTTTTAATTGTCAGGGAAACATCCTTCAGCACCTGCAGGTCACCAAAGCTCTTAGACAAGTGTTGTATCTCAATCACTGACGCGCACCTTCTTTTCTAACAAAGAGCCCAAAAAGTTTAGGGCCATAACCAATACATAGTAAACAGCAGCAGCCACAATAAAGGCTTCAAAAGCACGGAAGGTTTTTGCCTGGATCAAATCGGCCCAGCGCAGAGTATCTGCTACACCAATGACGGAAACAAGGCTCGAATCCTTTAGCAGCATAATACTTTCGTTGACCAGGGACGGCAAGGCATTCTTAATAGCCTGCGGCAGGATTATATCCAGCAGAAAACGGTGCTTAGGAATACCCAGCGACATAGCGCCTTCCCACTGTCCCTTGTCAACAGCCAGAATACCGCCACGCAACGCCTCCGAAATATAGGCGGCGCTGTTTAAGCCAAACGACAGCACACCGGCCTCCAAAGCCGAAATCGTATAGTTCGTCAACTGCGGCGTAGCAAAATAGATCAACATCAGCTGTACCAATAGCGGTGTGCCACGAAACAGCGAAATGTATACCTTAGCCAAAAAGGACAGCACTCTGTTTTTAGACAGCGTAATCAAAGCCAGAATAAAGCCGCCCAAAAAGCCCATGATTGTGGAAAAGAAGGTAAACTTCAAGGTAATCCAGACAGCAGCCGCCAAAAGCGGCAGGTACGGCTCCAGAACGGAAAAATCTAACATCTGCTACCTTCACCTCTTACAGCTTCGCAATATCCAGCTTTTCAATAGCAGCCTCGTATTCCTTGGTGCCTTCTTCACCCAGATGTGCTACCAGGATTTTATGCAGCTCGCCATTAGTACGCATTTCCTTCAGGATTTCGTTAATCTTTTCTACGTCCTTGGAATCCTTTGGCAGAGCAATAGCAAAGGTATCATCCTTCAGCACAGGTCCTTGCAGAACGTGGATTTCCAGCTCCGGATTTTGCTTTACAAATACAGCAGCTTGGGAAGAATCAAACAGGCCGGCAGCCAGACGACCATTTTTGATATCCTGGATAACCAGCGGAGTGGTATCCATCTCTACAACATCGATACCGCCGACAGCCTTCAGCTCCTTAACAAAGGTGGTGCCCATAGAAGCGCCTGCCTTCTGGCCTTTCAGCTTATCCAGAGTATCATAGCCAGCACCCTTTTTACAGATGAGAGCCTTCATCGGGAAGTAGTAAGGCTTGGAGAAGGATACAACCTTTTCGCGCTCAGCAGTAGGAGAAATAGCGGAAATGATGATGTCGGCACGACCACTTTGCAGTGTGGGTACCAAAGAAGCAAATTTCATATCGCTGAATTCAATCTGCTTATTCATCTTCTTAGCAATGTAGTTAGCAATGTCAATGTCAACGCCTTGGTATTCCTTGGTGCCTTCCTTTACAGATTCAAACGGCGGGAAGGTAGAGTTAATAGCTACAACCCATTTACCACCCTTAGCAGCGTCAGCCGGAGCGGCCTCCTTTTTTTCGCCACCGCAGCCAACTAACATCATAGCCAGCATTGCAGTTGCCAGAAATACAAAAATACTTTTCATGGTAAAGTTCTTCATGAGTATATCCCCTCTTCTTTATAATAATTTTTGAGTGCCGAGCACTCCTGTATACATTCTAATATTATAGCATAGCTTTATCTATATCGCTAGAGCAACATAGAGTTATTTGCCTTGACAATGCATAAAATTACCGTGCACTCAATATTTGACCTCTACATGGTAGCCCTTTTGCGCCAGCACATGCTTTGCACAGGCCTCGTCGGTGGTTATCCAGGCACCATTTTCCTTAGCATAATGGATGAAGGAGCGCAGAGCACGCACATAACCTGGGCGGCCGATAAACTGCGGATGCATAACGAAGTTGATAATGCGTCCCTCCTCTGCCAGGCCGTCAAATTCATCCTGCCAGATCTGCACCATTTCGCGCCCACTACGCAAATAATAATGTTCAGGATGCTGCAGCGTATACATATCGTAAGACGTATCGTCCACAATGCCATCCTTAGGCAGCTCCACAATAGGAATTTCCTTGCCATCTATATTTAGCAAAAAAGGACCGTCATTATTGCGCCAGTTGGAGGAATAAATACAGCCACGGTCCAGCCACAGCTGCCTGTGAAATGGATGAATAATGCCATCAGGCATGCGCACGCCCACAGGACGCTTGCCGGTGAGCTTACGGAAGATGGCATCCACCTTGTCCATCAACGCGCTTTCCTCCTCGTAGGTATCCTTTACCTCGTGCAGGTAGCCATGGTAAGCAATTTCGTGCCCCTGAGCCGCAATGTATTGGATGATTTCCGGATGGATTTCGGCAGTATAGGCTGTAGTGAAAAAGGTAGCGTGCAGGTTTTCCTCTGCCAGCATTTTCAAGATACGCGGCAGGCCCTGCTTAGTGGCATATAAGCCTCGTGACATATGCACCAGATGGCGCTCATTAATATCGTTACGCGTAAGCCATAACGTTTCTGCATCAATGTCAAACGAAAGCAACAGTGCGATACGCTTGTTGTCAGGCCAGTTCCAATTCATCATACTTCACCTCCCTGTGCGCGTTTAGCGTAAAATGCTTTTACATAATTTGCAACCTCTTCGCAGGAGGCAAGCCAGGCACCATTAGCCTTCATATAGGCAATAAAGCGTTCCAGCATGCGCACACGGCTGCTACGGCCAATTAGCTGAGGATGCAGCTTGAGTACCATAACCTTGTCGCCCTCATTAGCCAGCTCGTCAAAATTATCCTTCCACACATCATAAACATAGTCAACAGGATAGCTACAGGTGATAGTCGCTTCATCTGCATAGGAAAAATAGAACCAGGAAAAATCGTCCAACGTCGGCTCTGTCGGCAGCTCCACTACAGGGTAATCCTCATGGATATAGGCCCAATCGCAATCCTTGAGCGTAGAGCAGTACAAATAACCACGCTTTTGCATCAGCTGCAATGCACAGTTAGGCAGAAGATCCAACGGACCGCGGTAGCCAACAGGCTGCCTGCCGCTAAAGCGTGCGAGCAGCTCCTCACTTTTCCCCATATTCGCCTGTTCTTCCTCAGCTGGCATATCAACAGTTGCCTCATGCATATAGCCATGATAGGCTAATTCATGTCCTGCTTGCGCAATTTGCTGCACCTTATCAGGATACAGCTCGGCAATGCGCCCGGGAATAAAAAACGTAGTGCGCAGATTTTGCCGCTTCAGCATTGCCAGACAACGCGCCAAGCCCTCATCCGGGCCATACTGTCCCCTGCTGGTATCACTAAAGCCGATTTCGCGCTTACCTATAACAGATTTGCGCAAAAGCTCCGCATCAAAATCAAAGGTCACCATCACAGCAATACGCTTGCCACTAGGCCAGCGCATGCCGTCACC
>CAVAHH010000076.1:0-8127 GCA_963588395.1 bacterium | reverse complement strand
GGACCCAGCATGCAGAATTTTAAGGATTCGTATGCTCTGTTAAGCAAGGTTAAGGCCTGCAAAATGGTAAACAGTACTGCCGAGTTAACCAGCGAAATGCTGGACATTATTAAAAATGATGAACGTCGCGCGCAGATGGGAGCTGCATCCCTGCAGGTTATTAAGGAAAACCGTGGTGCGGATGTACGCAGCATCCATTACCTTAAAGAGCTGCTGGATTTGACGGCGGTACCTGCACGTGAATATAAAAAATATCCGATAAACACCCGCAACCTGACGGATGAGGGCGGTGGACGCCTGCGTCATGGTGATGCGGTCATCCAATATATTATGCAGGTCGCCTATGGTCCGGATACTCCCTTTATGGGCTGGCTGCTTTTGGCAGTGCTGCGAGGGATGTCTTATTTATATGAATTCGGTGTCTGCTGTAAGCTGGCATTATACAAATGTGGGCTATTGCATAAGGAAAAGCTCAACTGTTGTGTTATTTCTATTGGTAATATCACCGTTGGCGGTACAGGTAAAACCCCGACGGCACAGAAGATGGCTGCTATCATCAAAGCAATGGGTTACCGCGTAGTTATTTTGAATCGTGGCTACCGTTCGCATTGGGGTAAGGAGCTAGGCGTAGTTTCTGATGGCAATAAAATTTTTATGACTGCCTATGAGGCTGGTGATGAGGCATACCTGATGGCAAAAACGCTACCTGGTATTCCCGTTATTATCGGCAAAAACCGCGCTGTTACAGGCCGCTATGCCGTTGATAAGCTTAATGCTGAGGTTATCATTATGGATGACGGCTATCAGCATTGGCAACTGGAGCGCGATCTTGATGTAGTATTGGTGGATACGCTGAACATGTTTGGTAATGGCTGCGTGCTGCCGCGTGGTACGCTGCGTGAGCCGTTGCAGAACCTGGCGCGTGGCGACCTGTTCCTTTTGACCAAGACAGATCAAAGCAGTAAGCTGAACCGTATCCAGCTACGTCATACTATTGCAATGTATAACAATAGGGCACCGGTGGTAGAAAGTATTCACCATCCTAAAAATTTTGTAGAAATTGCTGACTGGTACAAGGGAATTGCTGAAAATATCAAGGGCTTGGATGAGCTGAGAGATAAGGACGTTATGGTCTTTTCTGCTATAGGCAACCCATCCTCCTTTGAACAAACCTTGTCGAGCATTGGCTTGAATATTATGGAGGCAGTGCGTTACCCTGACCATCATGATTATGGCATGCTGGAGATGCAGTATATTAACGAGCGCGCCAGCAGCCTGAAGGCAGTGGCTATGGTTACAACAGCCAAGGACGCCGTAAAAATTCCGACAGAATTCATTTATTCTGCCCGCGAAATACCCTTGTATATCCTGAATATGGATATCCGTATTACCGAGGGCATGGATAAGTTCCAAGAATATATAGATAATGCCATTAAAAAGGAGCTTGATAAACGATGAAAGTTTTGTGTGTAATTCCTGCACGTTATGCTTCAACCCGTCTGCCAGGTAAGCCGCTTTCTATGATTGCAGGTAAGCCTATGATCCAACGCGTGTATGAGCGTGCTTGTCAGGCCAAACTGCCGGATGAGGTGGTTGTGGCGACTGATAATGAGCTTGTAAAAAATGCTGTCGACAGCTTTGGTGGTAAGGCGATGATGACGTCTCCGGATCATCCGAGCGGTACTGATCGTTTGGCCGAGGTGGCTTTAAACTATCCTGATGTTGACGTTATCGTGAATGTGCAGGGTGATGAGCCCATGATTCCCCCCGAGGTGATTGACCGCCTGGCGGCTGCTTTTGAAAATGATGCAGATTTGAAGATGGCAACGCTGAAGGTTGCTATGAACGAAGAAGATTATGGTAATCCTGCCGCAGTCAAGGTGGTGACCGATCTTAACGGTTACGCACTATATTTTTCGCGTAGCTTGATGCCTTATCCCCGTAATAAACCGGAGGATTACAAGGTGTATAAGCATGTTGGCATTTATGCTTACCGCCGCAGCTTCTTGTTAAAGTATGCAGCTCTGCAACCTACACCGCTGGAGCGTGCCGAAAGTCTGGAGCAGCTGCGTGCTTTGGAAAATGGCTATAAAATTAAGGTTCTGGAAAGTGATTTCCAGGGCATTGGCGTTGATACCCCCGAGGATTTGGCTGCAGTAAATGAGCTGTTTGCTAAGATGAATAAGTAAGGCTAGGAGGCAGGATATGCAAATCGTAAAAGTTGGTAATTATGAGGTTGGACAGGGACACCCTCTGATGCTGATGGCAGGTCCCTGCGTATTGGAGGGCTACGAACGCAGCCTGATGATTGGTCAGCGCACGAAGGCTATTTGTGAGAAGCTGGGTATTCCCTATGTATTTAAGGCTTCCTTTGACAAGGCCAACCGTTCCTCTTATGCATCCTTCCGCGGTCCCGGCATTGAAGAAGGCTTAAAGCTTTTGGCACAGATCAAAAAAGATTTGAACGTGCCCGTCGTTACTGATATGCATGAGCCCTGGCAGGCAGAAAAGGCTGCCGAGGTAGTTGATATCTTGCAAATACCGGCGTTTTTGTGCCGTCAGACGGATTTGGTGTACGCTGCTGCTAAAACAGGCAAGACTATCAATGTGAAAAAGGGACAGTTCCTTGCTCCCTGGGACATGAAAAACGTTGTCAAAAAGGTGGAGGAAGCAGGCAATCGTAATCTGCTTTTGACTGAGCGTGGCGTAAGCTTTGGTTATAACACTCTGGTTACGGATATGCGCGGACTGGCGATTATGCGCGAGCTGGGGTATCCTGTAGTGATGGATGCTACCCACAGCGTGCAGATTCCCGGTGGCCAGGGATCATCCAGCGGTGGTCAGAGCCAATACGTGCCGCATATGGCGCGTGCAGCAGCTGCAGTAGGTATTGATGCGCTGTTTTTGGAGGTACACGATAATCCGGCAGAGGCGTTGAGCGATGGCCCGAATATGGTTAAGCTGGATGATTTGGAAAAGCTTTTGACAGATGTGCTGGCGATTGATAAGATCGTCCGCGGTTAAGCAAAGGTAGGGTATATAAACATGGAAGCAATGCTAGAGCATGCGCGTGAAGTGCTGCGCATGGAGGCAGAGGCTGTTTTGGAGCTGGTGCCGCGTATAGATGATAATTTTGCTGCTGCGGTTAGGATGATTTTGGATTGTCAGGGACGCACAGTCATTACCGGTATGGGCAAGTCCGGCCTGATTGGCCGTAAAATGGCCGCAACGCTGGCCAGCACCGGTACACCGTCATTTTATCTGCATCCTGCTGAAGGTATTCATGGCGATTTGGGTATGGTTACAGAAAGTGACGTAGTAATCGCACTGTCAAATAGTGGTGAAACGGGCGAGGTGCTCAATATTTTGCCGTCTTTGCGCCGTATTGGTGCCAAAATCATTGCCATGGTTGGCAAGCCGGATTCTACATTGGGAAAAAATGCCGACGTCGTTTTGAACGTGGGCGTGAGCAAGGAGGCCTGCCCCCTGGGGCTGGCACCAACCAGCAGTACTACTGCTGCCCTGGCCTACGGCGACGCGCTGGCCTTGGCGCTGCTTAAAAAGCATAACTTTACTGCCAGCCAGTTTGCTATTTTCCATCCAGGCGGCAGCTTAGGCCGCAAGCTGCTTTTGACTGTGGGCAATATTATGCACAAGGGCAGCGAAAATCCTACTGTTTTGGGTGATACGACTGTGCAGGAAGCTTTGTTTGTCATTACGGATAAGGGTCTTGGCGCAGTAAGCGTTGTGAATGCAGACGGCGTAATGCAGGGTGTGCTCACCGATGGCGATATCCGCCGCGGCCTGAGCAAGGGCGTGGATTTTTTGCAGCGTCCGGTGTGTGAGCTGATGACCAAGTCGCCTAAAACTATTACCGAAGATAAGCTGGCAGCGCAGGCCTTGCATTTAATGGAAAGCAATAAGCCGAAACCGATTACCGTGTTGCCTGTTATTGATGCTGATAATAAGGTTATAGGCCTATTGCATATGACAGACCTTGTACGGCAGGGAGTGGTATAATGCGGTTATCTGCTGATGATATAAAAAATATATTTGCTAAGGATTCCCTTGATGGCGATGATGAATTCTATGATGAAGATGAGGAAGGCGAATTCAATCGCAGCTGTGAACAGGCAGCAAAGAAGATAAAATTGATTGCCCTGGATGTTGATGGCGTGCTTACAGACGGAACTATTTACATCGGTAACGAGGGCGAGGTCTTTAAGGGCTTCAACGCTAAGGATGGCATGGGCATAAGCTGTGCGTTGCGTAGTGGCATCAAGGTAGTGATTATCACAGGCCGCAAAAGCGAGATTATACGCCGCAGGGCCGAAGAGCTGGGAATCACTACTGTGCTTGAGGGAGTGCATGACAAGGAAGCTGCGCTTAAGCAGCTGCTGCGACAAAATAAGCTCAGATTGGAGCAGGCAGCCTATATTGGTGATGACCTGAATGATTTGGCACCAATGCTTTCTTGCGGTTTATCCTTTGCACCGGCCGATGCTGCTCTTGATGCTCTTGATGTGGCTGATTTTGTACTGCTTAATGACGGCGGCAGAGGAGCAGTGCGCGAGGCGATAGAGCTGATACTTATGTCGCAGGATAAATGGGATGATATTGTGCAGGCGTACAGCGAAAGCGGACAAGGAGATAGACAATAATGTGGCTTTACTATTTATTAAAAACAATGAGCACGATAATTTCCTGGCTTCCCTATAAGCTAATTGTAATTATCGGCAAGGGTATAGGCCACCTATATCATAAAATCGCCAAAAAGCAACGTGTACGTGCTGAAGCAACCATCCGTGAACGCTTGGGCTATAGCGAGGAGCAGGCACAGTCAACGATTAAATCACTGTTTGTTAATTTGGGTATTACCTTTATGGAAATGCTGTATATGCCTGCGTTAAATAAGGATAATATCCGCGGTTTGGTCAAATTTGACCGTCCGGAGGTTTTGTGGGAAACATTGGCCGAGGGCAAAGGCGTTGTCATGCTGGCCTGTCATATGGATAACTGGGAATGGCTGGGTGCTGGCCTGGCGCTGAACGGCTTTCCTCTGAGCGCGGTAGAAAAGCCGCAGCCAAACAGGGTATACAGTGACTTTATGAACGAGCTGCGCAAGGGCGTCGGGCAGGAAATCTTTTCACGCGGAACCAGTGAAATCCTTGGCTGCGCACGTGCTATGAAAAAGGGCCGCATGCTGGGCTTGATTGCTGATCAGGACGGTGGCTATGATGGCATTTTTGTTCCGTTTTTGGGCAAGATGGCTTCTACACCTACGGGACCGGCGTATTTTTCGCGCAAGTTTAAGGCACCTATTATCCCTATTTTTATCGTGCGTAACCCCGATGGCTACGGCCACACTGCTATTGTGCGTGACCCCATACGGTACGAGGATACTGGCGATAAAAAGCAGGATGATTATAATGTAACACTAAAAATGACGCAGGAGGTTGAAAGGATAATTAAAAAGTATCCTGACAACTGGCTGTGGTTCCAGCATCGCTGGAATACACCTTATACACCACCTGAGGAGGAAAAGCAGGCTGATGAACAATAAAAAAGGAGTTTTAGCTATACTCGCAGGCATTGTCATCGCCGGCGGTATCATTGCCTGGTTGATGCTGGGTGGCAACAAACCCGTAACAATTAAGCCTGGCGATGGAGTTACGGCACAGATTAATGCTTCGCTGAAAAACAGCGTGCTGCAGCGTGAAAAGGACGGCAGGAAGCTGTGGGAGTTTACTGTTGAGGAAGTAGTAAACGATAAGGCTAAAAATACAGCTTACCTAAAGGGCATTAAGGGTAAGATTTACCGTACTGATGGCAGCTATCTTGATATTTCGGCCGATAAGGGTTCTGCCGATATTAAGGGCAACGATTTTTCGTTAGAAGGCAATATTAAGGCTGTGTTAAATACAGGCGGTGAGCTTTATGCAGACAAAATTACCTGGAACCAGACTAAGGAGCTGATTACAGCTACGGGTCATTTTAAGCTGCATAAGGATGCATATACTGCAACCAGCGATAGTGCAGAAACCACAAGTGCTTTTAAGAACGTAAAGCTTAAGGGCAATACCAAGGTTGAGAAAGGCGGCGAATGATATGACTTGGAAAAATAGATTACTGCTTACAGCAGCTGCTGCAATTTTAGCAGCAGGCATGGCGACAACGGCGTTTGCTGCTCCCGGCAGCTTCAGCGTACAGGCAGACGAGCTGGAATATGATTTACAGACCGGCGAGGCAGTTGCCAAGGGTAACGTTGTGCTTATGCAGGATGGTGGCAGAGCTACGGCAAACTATGCTAAATTTAACAGCAAGAGTAAAAGCGGCGTGCTGACCGGCAACGTTATTGCTGACCGCGGTGATGCGCATATTATATGCAACGAATTTATCGTGCATAATGAAAACGATCTGTCCGCAGTAGGCGGCGCAGTGCTTACCAAGGCAGGCAAAAGTCTGAGCTCGGATCGTGTTGATTATTATAAGGGACGTCAGTTTGCCGAAACTATCGGTGGCTGGGCGCGTTTGACGGACGCAGATGGCAGCGTTTTGAATGCTGCTAAAATTGATTACGATATGGCGCAGGGCGTGGCGAACGCTTATGGCGGCGTAGATATCCGCAGTGATGCACGTAATCTGACTGCATCCAGCGACAGTGCCGTTTATAAAACGGACAACAGTGGTTACGTTGAGCTGATTGGTAATGCCAAGGCTACGCAAAACGGTAACAGTGTTGCCGGTGACAAGCTGCGTTTGAGTAATACCAACGTGGCATATGTTGACGGTAATGTGGATATTGTCTACATCCCCGAAAAGCAGCCTGCACTGACCAATAAAGAGCAGCATAGCAGTGAGACAAAGGCTGTGGCCTAAGAAGCGGAGGGCACTGTCTTGGTTATAAAAACAGACAATCTTGTGAAAATTTATAATACACGTCATGTTGTCGATGGTGTGAGCATTAGCGTGGAGCAGGGAAGCGTCGTGGGGCTTTTGGGACCGAACGGCGCAGGCAAGACGACCACCTTTTATATGATAGTAGGTATTGAACGCCCTGATGGCGGCACTGTTATGCTTGATGACAAGGATATTTCGGCAATGCCGATGTATGAGCGTGCGCGTGCAGGCATTGGCTATCTACCACAGGAGGCTTCTATCTTCAGCAAAATGACGGTGGAAGATAATATTATGGCTATATTGGAAACCACCAGCCTTAGCTCGGAGGAGCGTGAAGCTAAGATGAACGCACTGATTGACGAGTTCCGCTTAGGCCATGTGCGTAAAAGCGAAGGTAAGGCGCTTTCGGGTGGTGAACGCCGCCGCGTAGAGATTGCACGTGCGTTGGCTACGGATCCGGCCTTTATTTTGCTTGATGAACCCTTCGCTGGCATTGACCCGATCGCGGTAGCTGATATCCAGGGTATGATCGCACATTTGGCCAAGCGTGGTATTGGCGTGTTGATTACTGACCATAATGTGCGTGAAACACTGAGCATTGTTGACAAGGCCTATATTCTGGCAGAGGGCAAAATTTTGCTGCATGGCAACAGCGACACCATTGCCAATGATCCTATCGCCCGCAAGTATTACCTGGGCGATAACTTTAGCATGTAGTAGGAGGAAGAAAAGTGCGATTACGTTTATTAGACCGTTATGTATTGAAGGAGCTGTTATACCCCTTCGTTTTCGGTATTGCTGCTTTCTCCAGTATTTTTATCGCCAGCACTATGCTGTTTAAAATTACGCAATACATGACAAAGTATGGTGCACCGCTGGAAACAGTGGCCCGCCTGTTTATGTACAACCTGCCTGAGGTTATCAACTACACCTTCCCCATGTCCATGCTTTTGGCAGCGCTCATGGCCTTTGGTAAACTTTCTGGCTCCAGTGAAATTACTGCTATGAAGGCCGGTGGTGTGAGCTATTATCGTATTGTTGCACCGGTGCTCGTTGTAGGCTTTTGCGTCAGCATGTTTTCGATGGTGTGGGCTGAAAAGGTGGTGCCAACGTCTAAGGCGACAGCGTCGATAATTCTCAACGAGGAGATCCGACACAATACGCGGCCGACGACACAGGATCATATAATTATTAAAACCATCAGTGGTGATACGCAGCGTGTTACCT
>CAVAHH010000075.1:0-8155 GCA_963588395.1 bacterium | reverse complement strand
CATCAGGGCCGTGCAGGAATTGGAAGATGCACTTTACGAGGATGAGGTAGGTTAATTGATATGAGTAATTTAGCTGGATTTGTCAAACGCATCCGTGACATTATGCGCAACGATGCCGGTATCAACGGCGATGCGCAGCGAATTGAACAGATCGCATGGATGCTGTTTTTGAAGGTATACGACACAAAAGAACAGGACTGGCAATGGGATGATGAAAGCTATGAATCCATTATTCCGGAGGAATGTCGCTGGTCAAACTGGGCGCATGACGATAAATCCGGCAGGGCCATGACCGGCGATAGGCTGCTGGATTTTGTAAACAACACGCTCTTTCCTACGCTGAAGCATCTTCCTGTAGATACCTCCACACCAATCAAGAAGGCCATTGTGCAAACGACCTTTGCTGATGCCAACAACTACATGAAGGACGGTGTTCTGCTGCGACAGATTATCAACGTAATTGACGATCTGCAGCTGGATGATTATGAGGAGAGCCACGCCTTCGGAGCGATCTATGAATCTATTCTGAAGGAGCTGCAGAGTGCAGGCTCCGCCGGTGAGTTTTATACTCCCCGTGCAGTGACCGACTTTATGGCCTATATGATCAAACCGCATATTGGGGAGACCATGGCGGATTACGCCTGTGGAACCGGCGGATTTATTACCAGCTGGCTGAAGGAGCTGAAGAAAAAGGTTAAGACCACCGAGGATGAAGAGGCCTACAGCAACTCTATCTATGGCATTGAGAAGAAGCAGTTCCCGTACATGCTTTGCATCACCAACATGCTGCTGCATGATTTGGATGTACCGCAGGTATTCCATGACAATACGCTTCTTTGGGATGTGCTGGACTACACCGAGGACGACAAGGTGGATGTCATTTTGATGAATCCTCCATATGGCGGTTCGGAAAAAGCGGACGTCAAGAACCACTTTCCGTCAGATCTGGCAAGCTCTGAGACGGCGGATCTTTTTATGTCGGTCATCATGTACCGTTTGAAGAAAAACGGCCGAGCTGCAGTCATCCTGCCGGACGGATTCCTGTTTGGCACGGATAATGCCAAGGTGGCCATCAAGAAAAAGCTCTTGAGTGAGTTCAACCTGCATACCATCATCCGTATGCCTGGCAGCGTGTTCTCGCCGTATACCTCGATCACAACTAACATCCTGTTCTTTGATAACACCGGCAGGACCGAGAAGACCTGGTATTACCGCCTGGATATGCCGGAGGGCTACAAGCACTTTAGCAAGACCAAGCCAATGAAGCTTGAGCATTTTGATGGTGCAGTCGAGTGGTGGGATGAGCGCATAGAGCTCACGCAGGACGGTTTTCCGAAGGCACAGTGCTTTACCTATGAGCAGCTGACGGAGGGGCTGGGATACAACCTGGACCAGTGCGGTTATCCCCATGAGGAGGAAGAAGTACTCTCGCCTGTTGAGACCATACAAAATTACCAGGAAAAGCGGGCAAGCCTTAACGCCGAGATCGACAAAGTGCTTGCAGAGCTTGAAGCGCTGCTTTCAAGAGGTGCTGCTAAATGACACCGGAACAATTAAAAGCAAGCATTTTGCAATATGCCATCCAGGGCAAGCTGGTGCCGCAGGATCCGTCCGAAGGAACCGGCGAGGAATTGTACCAGCAGATACAGGAAGAAAAGCAAAGGTTGATCAAGGAAGGCAAGCTCAAAAAGGGAAAGCCGCTGGCAGAGATTACAGAGGACGAGATTCCGTTTGATATTCCGGAGAGCTGGAAGTGGGTGAGAGTAGCATCAATATGCTCTATATTGAATGGTGATAGAGGAAAAAATTATCCAGCAAAATCAACGTTACAAAAAGAGGGAATTCCATTTATAAGTGCACTGAATCTAGACGGTAAAACGGTGCAGAAAAACGATGATTTGCTTTGTTTATCAGATACACAATATGAAAAACTCGGCAATGGAAAACTTATAAAGGGAGATATTGTCGTATGCATTCGTGGCTCACTAGGGAAACATGGCCGATATCCTTTTGACAAGGGGGCTATTGCATCATCATTAGTGATTTGTCGCCAATTTTTCAATGAAGATGTTCTGGCAAATTATTTCATGATGTATTTAGACACACCTCTATTTTACAGTTTAATTAAATTGTACGACAATGGAACGGCGCAGCCTAATCTTGCTGCTAAGAGTTTTGAAAAGTTTTTATTTCCCCTCCCCCCTCTCGCAGAGCAGCACCGCATTGTCGCCAAGATTGAGGAGCTTCTTCCGTATGTGGATCGCTATGCGGCGGCGTATGAGAAGCTGGAGCAGTTCAATGCAAGGTTCCCAAAGGACATGAAGAAATCCGTCCTTCAATATGCCATCCAAGGCAAGCTGGTGCCGCAGGATCCGTCCGAAGGAACCGGCGAGGAATTGTACCAGCAGATACAGGAAGAAAAGCAAAGGTTGATCAAGGAAGGCAAGCTCAAAAAGGGAAAGCCGCTGGCAGAGATTACAGAGGACGAGATTCCGTTTGATATTCCGGAGAGCTGGAAGTGGGTGCGAGTTCAGTCAGTTGTAACACTTAATCCAAAGAATGAACTAGATGATGCTGCGGATGCAGGCTTTATACCTATGCCGCTTGTTTCAGATGGGTTTAGAAATCACCATTCTTTTGAGGTTAAGAAATGGGGAGACATTAAGAAGGGATTCTCGCATTTTGCGGATGGTGATATTGGTGTTGCAAAAATCACACCGTGTTTTCAAAATCGTAAGTCTGTTATTTTCCACAATCTTCCCAATGGATTCGGCGCTGGAACAACGGAGCTAACCGTCTCGCGGGTGATTGGCGAGACAATGAGCAGAGAGTATCTTTTGTGGTTTTTTAAGACATCTTATTTTATCGAGAATGGTGTCAAGAGCTTTACAGGTACAGCTGGTCAACAAAGAATCCATAAAGATTATTTGGCTAATTGTCTGTTGCCTCTCCCCCCTCTCGCAGAGCAGCACCGCATTGTCGCCAAGCTGGAGGAAATACTGCCGCTGTGCGACAGATTGAAATAAGGCGATTATATGCCAAATGATCTCTTTAAAAAGGACGAGGGAACCCTACATTTTTTAGCGAATATCTAGCGCAGCAAATTAATTTGATGGTTGGGATGTAAACCACTAGCCTGCACTTGTCATTCACTTGGCAGGTGCATTTTTTATGCTTAAATTTCGAAAAATGGTTACAAATACCCTTGACAATACTCAGCTGAAGATTTGCCAACAATTAATTTAGGTAGTAAGATATAAATAGAAGAAATTACAGGAGGTGCACTCATGAAAATAGTTTGTATGGAGCCGTTGGGCGTAAAAATGGCAAAGCTTGAGGCTGTGGCAGCACCACTAAAGGCTGCAGGACACGAATTTGTGTACTATAGCGACAAGGAAACGGATCAGGAAAAGCTTTTGGCGCGTGTGCAGGATGCGGATATTATTATGCTGGCTAATCAGCCGCTGTCTGCAGCAATTATTGATGCCTGCCCCAAGCTGAAAATGCTTTCTGTGGCCTTTACCGGTGTGGACCACATCGCGCTTGACGCCTGCCGTAAACGCAATATTATAGTATGTAACGCTGCAGGCTATTCTACTAACGCAGTGGCAGAGCTGGTATTTGGGCTGCTTATCAGCGTTGTCCGTAATATTGTCGCCTGTGACGCACGCTGTCGTCATGCAGGGACCAAGGACGGCTTAGTTGGCTTTGAGCTGCTGGGTAAAACCTTCGGCGTGGTGGGCACCGGCGCTATCGGTTCACGCGTGGCGCAGCTTGCAGCTGCCTTTGGCTGCCGTGTTTTGGCCTATAGCCGCACGCAAAGGGCAGAGCTGGCTACTGCGGGAGTAGAGTATGTGACGCTGGATGAGCTTCTAGCGCAGGCGGATTTTGTATCGCTGCATGTGCCGCTGACAGACGCAACCCGTGGCCTGATTAACGCTGAGGCTATCAGCAAAATGAAAAGCTCGGCCGTGCTCATCAACACAGCGCGCGGACCTGTGGTAGACAGTGAGGCTCTGGCTGCAGCGCTTAAGGAGGGACGTCTTGCCGGTGCAGGTATTGACGTTTTTGAGGGCGAACCGCCTATTGCAGAGGACCATCCTCTGTGCGCTGCACCTAACACGGTGCTCACGCCGCATGTGGCCTTTGCCAGTCGCGAAGCATTGGAGGCAAGAGCGGAGATTGTTTTTGCCAATATTACGGCCTGGCTCGCAGGTGCGCCGCAGAACGTGATTAAATAAGCCTATGAAACGGCTAAACAGTTTATATTATTCTGCCAGGCTGCAGGCACTTTTGGAGCAGGTGGCAGGCGCAGGGATTACGCTGGTCGTCGCGCCCATGGGCTATGGCAAAACGCTGGCGATACAGCACAAGTAAGCAATACTAAAAAATATGCAAAATTACCCTTGCAAAATCTAAGGCTATCTGTTATAATAAACAGGTAGTCTAATGGAGTGGTACTCAAGCTGGCTGAAGAGGACGGTTTGCTAAATCGTTAGACGGTTTACCCCGTGCGTGGGTTCGAATCCCACCCACTCCGCCAACTCAAGAAATCGAGCTTTTAGAGAAATCTAAGAGCTCTTTTTTTGTGCTCTTATGGAGTAACGTAGCTTGTCTGAGTAATGCCTGTCTACATGATACTTACACAATATCCATACATTTATTTTGCCCGCTATGTTATAATAACTATATTAATAAATGCGTTTATGCTCAAGCTGCATAAAGAAGGAGTAATTATGGCAGATAAATTTTTAGTTATAGATGGCAGTAGTCTTATTCATAGGGCGTTTTTTGCGCTGCCCCCGCTTATGACCAAGCAGGGAATCCATACGGGAGCTGTTTACGGCCTGTGTAATATGCTGCTCAAGCTACTGGAAGAGGTAAAGCCCAGGTATATGGCGGTGGCGTTTGATAAATCGCGCAAAACCTTTCGCAGTAAGCTGTATGCGGAGTACAAGGCGCAGCGCAAGCCAACGCCCAGCGAGCTGAGCGAGCAGTTTCCGCTGGCGATGAAGGTTTTGGGAGCACTGGGCATCAGCACGCTGGAGCTGGATGACTATGAGGCCGATGACATTATCGGCACCTTCGCCGTGCACGCGCCGCAGGACGTGGAGGTTATTATTGTAACCGGTGACCGCGACGAGCTGCAGCTGGTGGATAAGCGCACCAAGGTGTTTTATACCAAGCGCGGGATTACGGATATCCAGGTGTTTGACGAGGCAGAATTTGCAGCTAATTACGAGGGTCTGGTGCCGGCGCAGCTGATTGAGCTTAAAGGCTTGATGGGCGATACATCGGATAATATCCCGGGCGTGCCCGGCGTCGGTCCCAAGACAGCACTTAAGCTGATTAAGGAATATGGCAACGTGGAAACGGTGCTGCAAAATATAGAAAACATCGCAGGCAAGGCGCTCAAGGCCAAGCTGGAGGCTAACAAGGAATCGGCATTGCTTTCTAAGCAGCTGGCGACGATTTGCACGGCTGCGCCTGTAGACACCGCGATGCAGCATTACGAGCTGGCGCCGCTTAAGGAGGAGGCACGTACGCTGCTGCAGGATTTGGAATTCCGCAATATGTATGACCGCTTTGCTGCGCTTTTGGGCGGTGGGCCTGTGACCTTTGATCTCTTTGGCGAGGTAGAAGAGCAGCAGGCGCTGCCTGTTACTCATGTGCAGAACCCTGCGCAGGCAGCAGAGCTTTTTGACGCGCTGAGGGCGGCTACGCTCCCGGTGGCTGTGGCTGTGAGCGTGGGCGGTGAGCTGCCTGCCCTGAAGTTTACCAGGGCAGAGCTTTTGCTGGATGAAAAGGTGTATGTCTTAGATGACGAAAGCGACTGCTGGGAGCAGCTTGACGCCTGGCTGGCAAATAGCAGCTGCCGGAAGCTGACGACGGACAGCAAGGAAATTTATAAATGCTGCCTGTGCCGTAAGGTGCAGGTGCAGGGAATTGTTGACGATGTTGCCCTGGCAGGTTATGTGGCAGACCCCGGACATTCGTCGTATGTGCTGCAGGATTTGGCAAAGCGCTGCCTGCCGGCCGTTATGACTAATGCCTGTGAAAATATCGCGCTTTTGGCCGACGTGCTGCGTAAGCAGCTGCAGCAAATGCAGCAGCTGGCATTGTACGAGGAGCTGGAGCTGCCGCTGGCACCGGTGCTGGCGAAGATGGAATTTGTCGGGATTACGCCTGATACCGAGCTTTTGGCGCAGCTGAGCGAGGATATGACTCACCGCATCGCGCGTTTGGAGCTTTTGGCGCAGGAGCAGGCAGGCGAGGAGTTTAACCTGAAGTCACCCAAGCAGCTGGGAGTGGTGCTGTTTGAGCATTTGCAGCTGCCTGTCATCAAAAAGACCAAAACAGGCTATTCTACCGATGCCAAGGTACTGGAGGCATTGGAGGGCAAGCATCCGCTGGTGACAACTATTTTGGAGCACCGCAAGCTGGCCAAGCTGCAAAGCACTTATCTGGACGGCCTGCGTCCCTTGGTCAATACGCAGACTGGGCGCATCCATACGCATTTTCAGCAGACGGTGACGGTTACAGGCAGACTTTCGAGCACAGACCCCAATCTGCAGAACATCCCTACACGTACGGAGGAGGGCAAGCAGATCCGCCGCATCTTTGTGCCGGGGAATGGCTTTGACTGGCTGATGAGCTGCGATTATTCGCAGGTGGAGCTGCGGATTTTGGCCTGCATCGCACGTGACGAGCTGCTTTTGGAGGCGTTCCGCCATGGGCAGGACGTGCATGCACGCACTGCCAGCGAGGTGTTTGGCGTACCGCTTGACGCTGTAACGCACGAGATGCGCAGCCGTGCCAAGGCAGTCAACTTTGGCATTGTTTACGGCATTAGCGATTTTGGCCTGGCCAAGCAGCTGGACGTGGGTCGCAAGGAGGCCGCAGGCTATATAGAAAGCTATTTTGCTCGCTATACGGGTGTCAAAAAATATATGGAAGACATTGTGACGAAGGCGCGGGAGCAGGGCTACGTTACTACGCTGATGGGCCGCAGACGCTATCTGCCTGATATCCGTCACAGTAACTTTAACCTGCGCAGCTTTGCCGAGCGTACGGCGATCAACACACCCATCCAGGGAACAGCCGCCGATATTATGAAGCGGGCGATGATCGCGGTGCAGCAAAAATTGCAGGAGGCAGGCCTTGCCAGCCGCATTTTGCTGCAGGTGCACGATGAGCTGGTGCTGGAGGTTACCGAGGGCGAAAAGCAGCAGGTGGCCGAGCTGGTGCGCACTGCCATGGAGGGAGCTGCCAAATTGGAGATTCCGCTTCTGGCAGAGGTAAACTTTGGCAGGAACTGGGCAGAAACAAAGTAGATAAATACGGCGCGGGAAAGACACGACAATTATATATCGCGCCGTGAAGACCTTTTTTTAACGCAAATTTCGTGAGGAACCAAAACGAATTGCTGCACAACTCGCGCGAAATAAACAAATTCTCCTAAACAAAGTTTAAGTCGCGCTCAAACAGTTGCGACAATTCTGTGGTTCCAATCACTCATTTGCTAAAAAAGCTATTTCACTCTGCGATATAATAATTGTCTTACCTTTGATTTATGTGCTTTAGTATGTGATAAGGTTTTTTGTAGAAAGAAGGTATAACTATGCCGGAGATGCCGGAGGTGGAGCAGGTACGCAAAACGCTTGCTCCGCATATAGAGGGGAAAAAAATATTGGCGGTGGATATTTATCTGGACCGCCTCATAAAGCACCCCACGCCGCAGGCCTTTGCTGCAGGACTTGTGGGTAAAACCATCAGCCATGTTGGCAGGCGCGGTAAGTACCTGGTGCTGCAGACCGCACTCAATCAGCAGCTTATTGTGCATCTGCGTATGACGGGCGCGCTTATTGCCCTGCCTGCGTCCGCATCTGCGCCTGCATATGCCAAAATAAAATTTACGCTCTCAGACGCGGTGACGCTGTGGTTTACGGATATCCGTACCTTTGGCACGCTGTATTTGCTGACGGATAATGACGCCTATATCGAAGGCTACGAAACGTTGGGACCCGAGCCGCTGAGCGCAGGCTTTAGTGCGGAATACCTGCTGCCGTTGGCGCAAAAAAGCAAAAAGGCTGTCAAAAGCTTTATTTTGGATCAGCATGTTATTGCAGGCTTAGGAAATATTTATGCAGATGAG